>CAYLVF010000248.1:0-4459 GCA_964387045.1 uncultured Melioribacter sp.
TCTGATAAGATATATCTTAATAACTTTTCTGCAATTTCAAAATTAGAAATAACTGCCGGAATCAGTGATACAGAAATCAAGGTTGCGACAGAACCTTTAATTACCTCCGTGCAAAATTCCATATCATGGTTCTCAATTAGATCTTCAACAGTATGATAATAGCTGCTAAAATCATTTTCCTCAAAATATACTGCATCAAAACCTCTTGACCAAAAGGAATAACTGTCCGAGCCGCTGCTGTTCGATTGCCCTTGATTTGCCCTACTCACCGTATATTTATTTACTGATTGAATTGCAATATCTTTATAAACTTCAGAGCCTCTGTAATAATTAATATCAACAACACTTTCGGCAAGCGGTCTTCTCGAACTGCTTATCATATCATGGTTAATCATTAGTTTGATATCTGCACCGCTATCAAGTGCTTTCTGAGCATAAAAGTGACTGCCATATAGTCCTAATTCTTCTGCGGCAAATGTTACAAATTTTATATTTGCCTCCGATTGAAAGTTATTCATCATTAACACACGAGCAGATTCAAGAACGGCTGTAGTACCGCTTGCATTATCATCTGCGCCCGGCGCCGGAGCAAAAGTATTACTCAAACTCTGCTGTGTAATAGAATCGTGATGACCGCCAACAACAATTGTTCTACTTGTAGGGACTTCAGCCGGATAAGTTGCAATTACATTGTATTGCATATAACCTGAAATGACAAATGAATCCAGAACTACATCTGAATAACCCATCAATTCAAATTTTTCTTTAATCCAAAGCGCAACTTCTTTTCTGTTTGGATGACGAAGAAATCGTGTTCCGAAGTCTTGTAAACCTTGTATATAATTTGTTACGGATTCTACATTAACATCATTTATTATCGGAATTATCACTGAATCCAATTTACTATTGGAATAAGTAGAGTTATATCTTGTTTTAATATTTTTAAAAGTTCTTGTGATATTTTTTACTGGAATGATTTTTAAATCGTTATAATGAATTGAAGTATCGTCGGTGATTATTAACGAAATGTCCCCAAGTTTAACATGCTCACTTGTTTCTAACATCGCTTCGTTAATTTTCCGATTTTTCTTTTCAGAAAGGATATAGAGATTTTCATAATTCACATAATCGCTGAACAACTCATATTCTATTTTATATTTGTTCAAATTTTCTAATTGTGATTCTGTTGCTGCAGTATAAAGTTTTTCCGCAGTAATATTAATTACAGGAAAGTTAAGTAATTCAATACGATCTAATTTTACCGGATCCGTTAGATCAATTACTAGGAGTTTAACTTCGTTGGTTTGAGCAAAAACTGAAATGTTAATAGATACAACAATAGCTGTAATAAGTGTGAATAACTTCTGCACGGTATTTCCCCCCATAAATGGTAGAATTGTTTTTTTGAATATACCATGCAATAAGAAATATATCAATACTTGCATATCCGGTTATCAATAAAAAAAATCCCCGAAATAAAAAATTATATCGGGGATTTTACAGATAATCTAAATATTATTTTACTTCAGCAGCAAGAGTTTCTTGGTTTGTGAAAACCCGTTTGATGTAAGTTGATAAAAATAAACTCCGCTCGATAAGTGTGAAGCGTTAAAATTAACTTCATGTATTCCGCTGTTTATTACTTCATCGACTAATACTGCTACTTCGTTGCCAAGTATATCGTAAACTTTCAATTTAACAATACCGGCTTGCGGAATTGCAAATTTTATTTTTGTACTCGGGTTAAAAGGGTTTGGATAGTTTTGGAATAGTTGATATTCGTTAACTAAAACTTCTGTTTCATCACTAACATCAGTTGTGCCCTGTCCTTTTATTATTAATCCCCACTCAAGCCAATTACCTTTAATAGTATTGATACCTTTATCGAAAACTCGCAATCTCCAATCACCGAAAGCGGATGTACCAAGAAGTTGAGTTAGATCCGAATGAACGGGAGCAAAAGAACCGGTTGCCGACTCTGTATCGACTAACAATGCATCATCAAAAGTGAAGTAAGCATCTTGATCAAAGATTATTGAAGGTGAACCGGCATTTTCATTTACTGTTTCAAACCAATCGCGGTTAAATAAATCATATTGATTTCCTTCAGGATCATAAAGACGAATATGTAAATCGCTGAACTTGGGGTGATCAGACTTAAAATAAATATTAAGATCTTCGATAGTAATTTCATCTGAGACACTTATTGTATCATTTGTCGATGCAAGAATATGCTCACGAATTTCTATATTCGGTTTATTGTTGAAATAAATTCCTTCCGCAACATCAAATCTGAAGAAATTGCTTTCGGGTTTGGTTGCAACATTGTTATTTGAAGATATATCAACGGCGGTTAGTTTATAATCAATTAAATCACCTGTAGTCAATTCATCGGGTAATAGATTAATAGTCGAAACAAAGATATCATTTCCTAAAAATATCATTTCTTCTTTAATCCATTCATTTTCATTAATACGATATTCCAGATAAACGGAATCAAGACCAATATTATCGGTAACATGTGAGTAAACATATAGAGGGAAATTATATTTAGGTGTACCGATTAAAGAATTGTGAACGATTACCGGTGCAATCAAATCACTTCCGATAAAAAAGCTAAATGTCGAGTCAGGTCCTAAATGAGGATAAAATATTTTTTCACCCAATTCGTCGGCAATCTTAAAATAATAATCAAACTGATTCTCTGCGCCTGGATCAGAAATAGTTACTGAGTATTCGTCATCATTTCCTGTTGGATTTAATTCTAATTCTTGATATCCGCTTTGGTTTATTTGATAAAAAAGTCTTAGCGAATCTAAGTAAGCAAGATTCTGCGGTGTTTCAACCGTAACTATAAATTCCAAATCACCAGTCGATTCAGTATCTGAGAATGGTGTGTGAGTGAAAATTGCAGTTTGAAATGCATCAAATTTATATTCATAACTAAAACCGGAACCTGTTAAAGATGTAACAACCGGTATAACAACATACCTTTCAATCTCGGTTAACTTTGGCTGTACAAATAAATCCAACTCAGTTGAATTGCTTAACTCAAAAAATTCTACATTAGTGGTTCCATCAGTATATATTGTAAGAACCCCGGCATAATTATTCCCGTTCGGAGTATCTAATAAAACTTGCAAATATTTATTTTGATTCTGGCTGTTAAAAATCAAGAAGTTCCCCGATAGAGCATCCCTACTGCAGCCCGTATTTTCAACAGGTAAAGCTGTAATTAAGTTACAATGCAAGGAGGTCGGATAAAAAGTTGCTTCTCCAAAACCGGGTAGGTTAGGATTGTAATTATTCCCGGTATTAAACAACCAGGTAAAATATTCTGCAAATGCTTGATCAAAAAATGCACCGTAATTAGCTAGCATATTGTTTACACTGCTGAAGACAGATTCATTAAATTGTTCTCTTCGTTCCCAAATTTCCCGGTTAGTATTAACACTGTATTTCTCGGTAAAAAAATGAAAGAAGAGATTATCTTCATAACCGTCCCCTTGAGCAAGCCCGCGCCCGGGTTCACGAATTTGTGAGTCACGCAGATAATTATAATAATCATTGGTCAAATCGAAACCTATATCTTCGGACCAGGTAGCATCGGCTTCAATAAACCAGCCGGGTTCTCCCCAGTTATTATATAAAAATTGAATAGCATGTTTAAATTCGTGAACGGCAGTCGCTTTTGCAGCTCCTAGCACATTTCCGTCCGGATCAGTATTCGGCGGAAAACCTTGATAGTTATTATGCATAGCAATTCTGGTTCTAGCAGAAGTGTTAGTCCATGTCGTATAACCGTAATAAGGCATATCCTCAAAACTAATTTGGTAATATTCGCCAAACCCAAGAGGAATTGGCTTAAAACCAAGTGTGTCAATTAAAACCCGCCACGAATGATCAAAATACTCTGCTACTCTTTCAACATAATCGGGAATACCGTTATTATCCAAATCTTGCGACGGCACACGGTGAGTTCCTGATGTTGTATAAGTCAACTCGAATTTCTGATAAGGCGAGATGTAAGTTGATGTTGTAATCGAGTTATTTGTTTTGGTTACTTTCGGAGCAATTAATCCTTCAATAATTGTTATTGTCTCATCCGAAAGTTTATCTGAATTATTTTTGAATTCTGCAATTAGATGAGTTGCACATTTTTGTATAGATTGTGAATAAACAGAAAACTCACCATTTAGTTTTGACCCGTCAAAACCGGCGTAGAATTTTTGAAGTAATGCTTGTTCGTAATTTATTTTACCTGATTGGAAAGCTTCTTCAATTTTCTTAATAGTTTCATTCTCATGAGCAAAAGTTGTTAAGATGAATAATAGTCCGAAGAAGAGATATTGGAATCTTTTCATAAATGTTCCTTGTTAATTTTAGGATATTAGGTGATAATTGATCGGCAATATTAAGTTTAATTGATGAGATTAACAAGGTGGGGGATCACAGAGTA
>CAYLVF010000249.1:0-4452 GCA_964387045.1 uncultured Melioribacter sp.
TGGAAAAATAAATGACTACTACAACTACTGATAATCCTGTTTACAAATTAGAACTCGCAAGTTCACCGCACCTGCATTCGCGGTGGAATACTAAACAAGCCATGTGGCTTGTTATTTTGGCATTGCTACCTGCTGTAATTTCTGCGGTGATATTTTTTGGTTTTTATCAATTATTAATAATAGCCGTTGCAATTAGTTTTGCTGTCGGTACCGAAGCTGTTATAAAAAAGATACGAAAACAGAAAGTCACAATTACCGACGGGAGCGGAATAATTACAGGGTTGCTTCTTGCATTAATTCTACCACCGAATTTTAATTTAGCTTTTACCGCACTCGGTTCTGTAGTTGCAATAGGTATTGGTAAAGAAATTTTCGGCGGACTCGGTTTTAATATTTTCAATCCCGCTTTAGTAGGAAGAGCTTTTCTTCAAGCAGCTTTTCCTGTACACATGACAACTTGGACGAAACCAAATTTCACCGAAGTTGATTCAATTACAACAGCTACTCCACTTTCGGCATTCAAGTTTGATTCGGTTGCAACCGGGTTATCTTCTATGTTCGTTGGAAATATCGGCGGATCAATCGGTGAAACTTCCGCAATAGCGATTTTAATCGGCGGGTTATTTTTAATATTTGCCGGAGTTGTAAATTATCGTGTTCCCGCGGCGATGGTGATTGGTGCCGTTATTTTTAGCGGTGTATTTTGGATAATTGACCCTGTTTCATACCCAAATCCATTGTTTCATTTAGCGGCGGGTGGTTTCTTATTCGGCGCTCTGTTTATGGCAACCGATTGGGTTACTTCACCGATGACATTAAAAGGAATGTGGATATTCGGTTTTGGTATTTCACTTGTGTTGATAATTATAAGATTATTCGGAGGTCTGCCTGAAGGCGTTATGTATGCAATTCTATTTATGAATGCATTCGTTCCTTTGATTAATAGATATACTAGACCAAGAGTATTCGGAGAGGTGAAATGAAAACCGTTATTAAAATGTTGATCACTCTCTCGTTAATCGGCGTTGTTTCCGGAGCTTTGCTTTCTCAAATTAGCGGTTGGGCTGCTCCTAAAATTGAAATGCATCGTAAAGCAGCTACGGAAAAAGCGATCTTTATGGTTCAACCAAAAGGAATAGACTATGAAAAAGTTGAGGCAGTTGATTTCGAACTCTATAAAGTTTTTGATGAAAATAAAAATGTAATCGGGTATGCAATGCCTTATGAAGGGAACGGATTTCAAGGGAAGATAAGAATTATGATTGGTGTAAAAGAAAACTTGAATCAACTTGTTGGATTAGAGGTACTTGAGCAAATTGAAACACCCGGTTTGGGTACAAAGGTAACCGAAGAACCATTCACAAAACAATTTATTGATTTAATTGCCGAACCAAAAGTAGACTGGGTAAAAGGGGTACCTGCATCAAAGAAAAATGAAATTCAAGCAATAACAGGCGCAACTATTTCTTCGGTTGCAATTGTAGATATTGTTAATGCGGGACTGCAAAAGCTTCGCTCTGTTGAAGAGGGAATTAGATTATGAAAAAACAATTGACGCTAAGCAAAGAATACTTAAAAGGATTGTGGGATCAAAACCCGGTCTTCAAGCAAGCTTTAGGTTTATGCCCAACTTTGGCTGTTACAGTATCGGCTGTAAATGGCATAGCGATGGCGCTTGCAACTACTTTTGTTTTACTTTCGGCTAGTTTTATAATTTCCTCAATCAGGAAGCTTATACCCACTCAAGTTCGTATTGCAGCCTATATAGTAATCATTGCAACATTTGTAACTATAGTAGATTTGGTGATGAAAGCACAATTCCCCGAATTAAGTAAAGCCCTTGGTCCTTATATTCCGCTTATTGTAGTTAACTGTTTGATTTTGGGGAGACAAGAAGCATTTTCTTCCAAGAATTCTGTAGGTCGCTCTTTACTGGATTCACTTGGAATGGGAACAGGTTTTTTGATTGCTCTTTTCGTTTTAGGTGGTCTTCGTGAAATTTTTGGAACAGGTACTTTACTTGGTTATCAAGTTATGCCGGATTTTTATGAACCATGGTTGGTTATGATTTTACCGGCAGGCGCATTTCTTACTTTAGGATTGTTATTCGGTGTAGCAAATTCTTATTTGCAAAAGAAAGAGGAAGATGAAAAAAATTATCTGATAGAAAAATATTTGAAGGCAAAAAAGGAAGCAGATGAAATGGGAGGACAGGCAAAATGGAACTGATACTGATTTTCTTTTCTGCTGCGATTGTTAATAATTTTGTCCTTGCATACTTTCTTGGAATTTGTCCCTTTATCGGTGTATCGGGAAAAATTACATCGGCTTTTTCAATGGGAATGGCTACAACATTTGTTATGACGATTACAGCGATCGTAACATGGCTTATTTATCATCTTTTGCTTGTACCTTTTCAATTAGAATTCCTGCAGTATGTTTCTTTTATCTTGGTGATAGCATCACTTGTTCAGTTTGTTGAAATGTTTGTTAAAAAAGTAAGTCAGCCGTTATATAGAGCGCTTGGAATTTTTCTCCCGTTAATTACAACTAATTGCGCAATTCTCGGATTAGCTTTATTTATGGTTCTTAAAGATTATTCGTTTGTACAAAGTGTTGTCTATGGAGTCGGTGCAGGTGCAGGTTTTACTTTGGCAATTACTGTTATGGCAGGTATTAGAGAAGAACTTGATTTAGCAGATGTTCCAAAACCGTTCAGAGGTGTGCCTATTACTCTAATTGTTGCGGGTTTACTTGCTCTTGCGTTTATGGGTTTCTCCGGATTGATTTCAATTTAGTATCAAGTATCGAATATCATGAATCAAGTATCAAGTATAGAGAATCAAATTATGAGAAATAAATTAATCTACATATCACTTTTTCTTCTTCTCTTCGGCTGTTCATCGCAGCCGGAGAAAATAAAAAGAACAACAATTTCTATGGGAACCACCATTGAAATTCAAGCTATTCATCCTGATGATCAACTTGCCCATGAAGCAATTAATGCAGCATTCGAAGAAGTTGAGAGAATTAATCAAAAATATTCTACCTACATAGATAGTAATTATATCTGGGTTATTAATAATTCCGGGGTAAGTGAGCTGAAAGTTGACGATGAAACTTTCTACTTACTTCAAAAATGTGATGAGTTTTTCAAAGTTTCCCGGGGCGGATTCGATGCGGCGATCGGTACTTATATAGATATTCTCGGATTTGAAACCGAAAATCCGCATGAACCAACCGAAGAAGAAATTCGATCTGCTTTAGAAAAAGTTGGTTGGAAACATATCGAACTTCTACCGGGGAACATCATCAAAAAAGATAGACCGGTAAAAATAAATTTCGGCGGAATTGCAAAAGGATATGCCGTAGATCGGATGGCAGATGTTTTAAAAAATAATGGCATTAATAATTTTTTAGTTAATGCCGGCGGCGAACTTTTAGGTGAAGGAAACGATTGGACTATTGGAATTCAACATCCCAGAAAAAGAAACGAGTTACTCGGCAGTATAATTCTGAATAATATTTCCGTTGCTACTTCAGGTGATTATGAGCAGTATTTTGAAAAAGATAATAAAAGGTATCATCATATAATAAATCCGGCAAACGGGCTGCCGGCTTTAGAAACACAGGCAGTTACAATTCTCACAAAAAAAAATATTGATGCCGATGCTCTGGCAACCGGAATTTTTGTGATGGGACCGTTAGATGGACTACAAATAATCGAGAGTTTAACAAATGTTGAAGGATTGATCGTTGACAGCAGCGGAACAATTCTCAAATCATCCGGCTTCGATCAATATTTTAGGAGGTAATATTTATGGACGCTACTTTATTAATTGCAATAGCTACAATGGGCGGACTCGGTTTTATTTTTGCAGGCGGGCTTGCTATTGCGGATAAAAAACTTAGAGTTTTTGAAGATCCTAAAATAGCTCAGATTAATGAATTACTACCTGGTGCAAATTGTGGTGGATGTGGATATGCAGGCTGTTATGATTTTGCTGTAAATGTTGTATCGGGAAAAGCGCTTGTAACCGGTTGTCCTGTTGGCGGGGAAGATTGCGCTCATGATATCGCAAACATAATGGGTGTTGATGCCGGGGCAAGTATAAAAATGTTACCAAGAATTTTATGCAGAGGCGGCAACACTGAAGCCGTAAAAAAAATGGTGGAATATTATGGTCCAATAAGCTGTTCCGTCATGGCAATTGTATCCGGCGGAGATAAACAATGTTATTACGGATGCTTAGGCGGCGGCGATTGTGTTGTAGCTTGTCCGTTCAACGCTATGGTAATGAATGAAAATGGATTACCGGAAGTAATTGAAGAACTATGCACCGGTTGTGGTAACTGTGTTAAAGCTTGTCCACGCAATATTATTGAAATGCATCCGGCTGATAGACATGTATTTGTTTTTTGTAAAAACCAGGATGACCCGAAAAAAGCAAA
>CAYLVF010000250.1:0-1554 GCA_964387045.1 uncultured Melioribacter sp.
ACTGCTTTCCATCGAGTGGTTTATCAGAAAAAAAGAGGGAATGTTATAGTTTCCCGAGGAGAACTATCATGAGTTTTATCGAATTATCGGATAACGAGCTGGTCAATATTGAGAAAATCGATGCTCAGCATTTGCAGTATGTCAAGATTGTCAATAAGTTATATAACCAACTTGGAGCAAAGTTTGACGGTGAAACTAAACGCTTATTAATCGACCTAAAGAATCTTTTGCGTGATCATTTCGATACCGAAGAAGGGTTAATGAAAGAGTATAAGTATGTTAATTATTTTTCGCACAAACTTGAACACGATCGATTCTTCAACTTTGTCGATTCATACTTTAAAGACATTTCAAGCGGGAAGACCAAATTGGATTTGGAATTCTTAAAAAGCAACAAACGATGGTTCTTTAACCACTTTGAATTTAACGACAAAAAATGCGGTGAATACTTGTTAACTCAAGGAGTTTCATAATTTGTGAAAGTTAATGAAGTAGGAAATATACTACTCGATTTTTTCTTACCACGTTTATGTTTATGCTGCAATTCAAAACTGCTCTCCACACAAAGAGTCATTTGTGATTCTTGTTTTTCTCAAATTGATATCGCTCCCGATGAACTAATTCAATATGAATTTGATAGAAAATTCTCAACAGAAAATATCATCGATGGTTTTGTATCACCATTTGTATTTAAGGAAGGCGGAAATCTTCAAATACTTCTGCACGAATTAAAATATAAAAAGAGGTTTAGAGTTGGAAATATTTTAGGAGTTTTCATCGGAGAATTAAGCGCTGATAAAATTGCTTCGTGGAATATTGACTACATTATTCCGATTCCTTTACACAAACTAAAGAAAGCCGATCGAGGTTATAACCAGTCCGATCATATCGGAAAAAGTTTAGCAAACTATTTGAATAAACCTTACCGAACAAATATTGTAAAGCGGAAAAAGTTTACTGAATCTCAAACTAAACTAAATATCCTAGAACGAAAAACTAATATTGAAGGTGCATTTAAGTTAAAACGAACAAAGACAATAAGGGGGAAGAATATTTTATTACTCGATGATGTCATTACGACAGGTGCTACGGTAACAGAATTGGGAAAAGTTTTGAAAGAAAACGAAGCCAATAAAGTTTATGCATGTTCTGTTGCACTAGCAGGTTAACTTAATTATTTATTACCCAAACTTTTAATTCAACTTACATTTTCTCGGGTGCCGATATTCCGATAATCTTCAACCCATTTTGCAACACCGTTCTAACAGAGGTAACTAACGCAATTCTTGCTTCAGCCAAATCTTTTTCTGATCCGATAATTCTGCATTCGGTATAAAATTTATGAAATAGTGAAGCTAACTCTTCGAGATAATTCGCGATTTTGTTCGGTTCACAATTTTCCGCTGCATATAAAATTTCATCTTCAAAATGATGCATCTTTTTAACAAGATTTAATTCTTCATCTTTTTCAAGTTTACTAAGTACATTATAACTTGGCTCTAAACCTTGTTCCTCAGTCATCCTAAGAATAGAGCAGATTCTTGCATGTGCATA
>CAYLVF010000250.1:1564-4449 GCA_964387045.1 uncultured Melioribacter sp.
AGAAAACCGGATTTTCATCTGATTGTTTTTTTGCGATCTCTAAATCAAAATTTAAGTGGGAGTTTACATTTCGCATAAGAAAGAAGTAGCGAACAACATCAGCCCCGACTTCATCAATAAGTTCATCAATTGTTATAAAATTTGCTTTGCGGGTTGACATCTTAACTGCTTCACCCCCTTGTGTTATTGTAACAAATTGATGAATCACAACTTTGATTTTTGTTTCATCATAGCCGAGAGCTTTAACACCGGCAATAACATCGGGGTATGTTGCATTATGATCCGAGCCAAAAAGATCAACCATTAAATCGTAATTTCTATCAAACTTAGTTGTGTGGTATGCAATATCGGGTAAACGGTATGTAGGTTCTCCCGTTGATTTTACAATTACTTTGTCGTCTTCCCTACCGAGTTCGCTTAATTTTAACCAAAGCGCTCCGTCTTTTTCATAGGTTAATTTTTTACTGGCAAGTTTTTGTTTTACTTCTTCAAGTTTTCCGCTTTCATAGAGATCATTCTCGTTATAAAAGATTGCCATCTCAATACCGAGCCGGCTTAATGTATTTTTAATATCAACAAAAATTTCTTTCTCGGCTTTCTCTTTGAAGAAATTAATTTCTTTATCCTTACAATCATTACCAAACTCATCAATCAACTTTTGCGCAATATCTTTAATGTACTCACCTTGGTAATAATCTTCGGGAAAATCAATCTTCTCTCCAAGTAACTCTAAGTATCGGAGATTAAGAGACTCGCCTAGCACACGCATCTGTCTGCCGGCATTATTAAAATAATACTCACGGTCAACTTGATAACCAACTGCTTCCAATAGATTTGCTATTGTATCCCCAATTACCGCATTTCTTCCATGCCCGATAGTTAATGGACCGGTGGGATTTGCCGAAATAAATTCAACGTTAGCTTTTTTATGTGAATACTTTTGCGATTCACCAAACTTTTCTTTTCGTTGATTGATTTCTTTAAGTATATCTGCTAAAAATGAATTAGTAAAAGTAAAATTGATAAACCCGGGTCCGGCTATTTCAATTTTTCTAATGTTGTTATTATCGTAATCGAGATTAGAAATGATTTCTTCAGCAATTTGACGAGGATTCCTTTTTAATTCTTTAGTAAGGATCATAGCAATGTTAGTAGAAAGATCACCGTGAAGGGGATTCGCCGGAATACTTAATTGTATTTCTCTATCATTTAAGTAATCAAGTTTTTTTGATGCATCTATAAATAGATTTGCAATGTACTTTTTCAATCATTCCCTCGCGTTAATCTTCATCTTCAATTTCAATAGTTTCGGCATCACCCCAGAGTTTTTCTAGGTTGTAGTAATCACGAATTTCATTTTTAAATACGTGAACTACGACATCGAAGTAATCGAGTAAGACCCAGTTAAGGGCTTCATATCCTTCACGGTGATAAGTTTTAATTCCTCTATCACGCATTTCTTTGTCGATTGCATCAGCAATAGCTTTTACTTGAGTATCCGATGAAGCAGAACAAATCACAAAATAATCTGCAAAAGCCGAGAGTTTTTTGAGATCTAAAATTCTAATTCTGAATCCTTTTTTGGAAAGCATTGTTTGAGTAATTTCTTCGGCAAATTTTAATGAATCCAATTTCACCTCATTTTAATGGAGTTAGTTGATAATAATCTGCACCAAGTATAACCGAAACATCCAGAAAATAATCTTCATTGATTTGTGTTATAATACTATTTTTGTTGACACCAAGCGAGCTCGCAATTACTTCTGCATTAGCTTTATTTCCTATTCGATCAATAACTATAGTTTTTTCAATATCAAACTGAATATAGTTTCCTTTGTTGACAACATCATATCCTTTACTTCTTAGGTAATCAGTAAAACGATCAGCCAAGCCCGAAACACCGCATCCATTTAATACTTCTAGTTGAATAATTTCGGAAGGGACATCTTTATTAACATTTTGCACAATCTCTTCCGCCGTATCTAATTTTAGTTTGATATATATTGAATAGCTTAGATAAATCACAACAACAATCAGTACAAAAATGATAATATTCAAAAGCAGATTTTGTGTAGAAGTTTTCAAATCTACATTGTTTGCTTGGCTTGTAATTTTTTTCTGTTTTCGGATCAATTTCTTTTCGGAATAGATAAAAAAATAACCGGGCAATTACCCGGTTATCAAATTTAACAAAAAATGATTTTAATTACTTTGCTTCCTGAAGTTGATGATATTTCCTTTCACGGTCGAACGAGGGAGATAGGTAATAATATGGGTTGTAGTAATTGTTATAATAACCGCCGGGGAGCTGTCTAAATTCAAGGGAAATTCTTGTGTTTTCTGAGGGTTTGAAATTAACAGCAGCTCGCGATAAATAAACTCCGTTTATGTTATTTGAAAAACCCTCACCGATTGTATTATAGGGTGAATTTACAAGACTAGCATCAACCTGAAAATTTAGGTTCTCTGAAAAATCATAACGAAGACTATTGGTATAAACACCTAAAGCAACTCCTTGTCCGGCAAACGCAGAGTATGACATACTAACTTGATGATTCATAGAGAATTTTGACGGATCAATAAAACCGAATAAATTATTGGAAGTTTCCGGATTCAGAAATCCTTCACGTATACTAACTTTATTATTCAAATCATCTCTGAATTGAGCATTAACAGAAAGAACAAATCCAAAAAGTAATAAGATTGTAAAAAGTTTTTTCATCATAAATCTCCCTTCAGTTCTCATTTCAACATAATTTTTACGGAAAAGTTTCAAGTACTTATAGTAATTTATGCTAAAAATACAAGAAATGAATCATAAATCAATACAAAACGGGGGTATATTATTTCTTAATTTCTGCAATCATTTCAATTTCCACCGGTGC
>CAYLVF010000251.1:0-4438 GCA_964387045.1 uncultured Melioribacter sp.
AGCAAAGTATTCCATTGAGATTATCGGTTCATTTCCAACCTTGCGAAATAATAGCCCTCTTCACATAATTGATGCACGGCATCCGCAATTACTGAAGAAGTTTGGCAGAGAAAAAACTGTTCCTTTAAATCTCATGTTAGAAAATGATAATTTAATTCTCATAACCGGACCAAACGCGGGCGGAAAAACTGTTGTACTTAAAACCGTCGGGTTACTTTCGATGATGGCAGCGAGCGGACTTCATATACCCGCTGATCCCGATTCAAATTTTTACTTTTTTGAAAAGATATTAATTGATATGGGAGACGAGCAATCAATTGATAATGATCTCAGTACATTTAGCTCCCATCTATCGAATATAAAATCAATTTTGAATACAACTGATGAAAGTTCATTAGTACTACTCGATGAAATTGGGACAGGAACAGACCCGGTTGAAGGAGCAGCATTAGCTATTTCAATTTTGATTCAACTGCAAAAAAAGAATTCAATTATTTTCGCTACAACACACCACGGTTCGGTTAAACTAGCCGCTAATGATCTCCCGGGATTTCAGAATGCATCAATGGAATTTGATCAAGAACTTTTGGAGCCGACCTATAAATTCACACAAGGTTTACCCGGTTCAAGTTATGCATTCGAGATTGCAGAACGTCTCGGGTTTGAAAAGGATTTTATAAATCTCGCAAGTCAATACCTTGATAGCGACAAAAACAAAATTGAAAAGTTCTTAACTGATTTGGAACAAAAATCAAAAAAATACAAAACTAAACTTGATGAAATAGAGCGTGAAAATGTTCGTCTGAAAGGATTAACAAACCTTTACCAGGAAAAGATTAAAAAACTCGAAGAACAAAAATCAAAAATTCTCACTAAAGCTCAACTCGATGCTGATAATTATCTTAAAGATGTAAACAAGAAAATTGAAAATGCAATTAAGAATATCAAAGAATCACATGCAGCAAAAGAAGTTGTAAAACATGAAAGAAAACAAATCGAAGAAATAAAACAAGTTCAGACTAAGTTAAAGCATGATAGGGAAGTTCAAACAATTAGTGGGGAAGTTAAAGTTAATGCTTATGCAAAAGTTAAAGGAACCGAAACAATCGGTATAGTTAGAGAATTAAATAAAGAAAAAAATAAAGCTGTAATTGAGGCAGGTAATCTTAAAATTCAGGTTAAATTTTCTGAATTGCTTCCTGCAAAGATGAATTTTATTGAAGAAAAATCGTATATTAAGCCACAATATCAGTTATTATTGGAAAGTGAAAGACTCGATATTAGAGGGGAATTGCCTGAAGAGGCTGAGTTCAAAGTGATCAGATTTATTGATGAAGCTTTTGCTGCAAATTCGTCCAAAATTGAAATTTTACACGGTAAAGGTACAGGTGTGTTGAAGAAAACAGTTCATGATATTCTTAAAAAACACGATCGTGTTAAGAACTTTTACTTTGCTAAAATTGAATTTGGCGGTGACGGGATAACAATCGTTGAGTTAGAATAGATGTTCAAAAAAATTCTTATTTGCAATAGAGGTGAAATTGCAGTAAGAGTAGCTAAAGCTTGCAGAGAATTAGACATAACCTCTGCAGTTATATATTCAGATGCCGATCATAATTCATTACACGTTCGTGTAGCCGATGAGGCTTATTTAGTTGGTCAGGCACCCGCTAGCGAATCCTACCTTAATATTCCAAAGATTATAAAATTATCAAAAAAAATTGGTGCCGATGCTATTCATCCCGGATATGGATTCTTATCGGAAAATTCGAAATTTATTTCTGCTGTAAGAGATGCAGGTATTACTTTTATAGGACCTTCGGTTGAATCTGTTGAGCTGATGGGAGAAAAAACATCTGCTCGTAGGTTAATGTCAAAACACGGTGTTCCGATAGTGCCCGGCACGATTGAGCCGATTAATGATATTGCTGAAGCAAAAAAGATTGCCGATGAAATTGGGTACCCTATTATGTTGAAAGCATCTGCGGGTGGTGGCGGCAAAGGAATGAGGAAAGTAAATAATCCCGGTGAATTTGTTACCTCCTTTGAACGGGCTAAAAACGAATCAATGAAAGCTTTTAGTTCACCCGATGTTTATATGGAAAAATTTATAGAGAATCCAAAACATATAGAAGTACAAATTATTGGCGATACTTTTGGTAATTATGTTCATTTATTTGAAAGAGAGTGTTCAATTCAAAGAAGACACCAAAAAGTAATTGAAGAAGCTCCCTCAATATCCGTCGATGAAATTACTAGAGATAAAATTACACTAGCGGCTATCAATGCTGCAAAAGCTTGTAATTATTTTAATGCCGGTACAATCGAGTTTCTTATGGATAAGGATAAAAATTTCTATTTTCTCGAAATGAATACCCGGTTACAAGTTGAACACCCGGTAACTGAATTAATTACCGGTATTGATATCGTAAAAGAGCAGATAAATATTGCATCCGGAGGTAAATTATCTTTTACACAAGAGGAAGTCAACCGACGCGGTCATGCAATTGAATGCAGAGTTTATGCGGAAGATCCGGATAACAATTTTGCTCCGTCAACCGGTAAAATATTACATCATCGTTTGCCTTCGGGACCAGGAATACGTGTAGACCGCGGTATTGATCTATCTACAGATGTACCTATCCATTACGATCCTTTGTTATCAAAAGTGACTTCATACGGAAAGAATAGAGACGAAGCGATTGCAAGAATGAAAATTGCTCTCGGAGCTTATCAAATTGCCGGTGTTACAACTAATATTTCTTTTCTGGATTGGATAATAGATCAGCCAAAATTTATTGATGGATCTTTTGATATAAATTTTATAGACAGTGAGTTTACTCCTCTTGCTCCATACAAGTGGAGAGAAAAATATAATGAGAAATATGAAGATGTTGCTGCTGTTCTTTCAGCCATATTAAAATTTAATGACAAGAAATTAAAAATCGGAAAAGTTGAATCAAACCATATGAACAAATGGTTGAGTCAGATATATGAATGAAATGATTGTAAAAATAGGCGAAAAGAAAAAAAATGTTCAAATTATAGATGAAATTCATGTGATAATAAACGATAAATTGCATGAAGTAAATTTATCAAAAGTGAGCGATTACTTATACTTAATTAGAATAGATGAAAAAGTCTATGAAGTAACCACTACAAAAAAATCATCTGAGAAATATGATTTTACAATTGACGGCAGATTTATAAGTGTTACGGTAAGAACAACATTAGAGGATAAAGCGAACGAAGTATTAAAGCAGCGTGAAGCACTATCGAAACACGAAATTATTAAAGCACCTATGCCGGGGCTTCTCCTACGTATAATGAAAAAGGAAGGTGAGCATGTTGAAACGGGTGAACCGCTGATTGTTCTTGAAGCAATGAAAATGGAAAATGAAATCCGTTCACCTTCATCCGGAATGGTAACAGATATTATGTTTAAAGAAGGCGATTCAGTAGAAAAAGATGCGGTAATACTTAAAATTCAATAAAAACGCTAGTTGTTTTTATGATTTATTTATTCATATATTATTCACTTAAAAAACCAACACAAACAGGAGGAGATGTGAAGAAGATAGTTTCTACTTTAGTTCTATCACTTATTGTTCTTAGTTCCACAGTCTTCGGAAGTGGATTTCAAATTAACGAGCATGGCGCACGTGCTATGGCTATGGGTGGAGCATTCACAGGTGTTTTAACTGATGCTTCGGCAATTTACTATAACCCGGCAGGCTTAACTAATCTTAATGGCACTAATATTCTTGCAGGTGTAACTCTTATTGCTCCTAGTTCCAAATTTACAGGTCCTTCACCATTAACCACCGAATGGGAAATGGAATCTCAGCTATTCACTCCCTTTAATTTTTATATAACACATAAAATAGGTGATGATTTAGGTATTGGATTAGGAGTAAATAATCAATATGGTTTAGGAACAAAGTGGGCTTCAGATTGGGCAGGTCGTTACCTCGCTGTTGATACTGAAATCAGATCATTTTATTTTACACCCGCAATTGCCTATAAAATTTCTGATGCCGTTTCGATAGGTATTGGCGGAGTTTTTGCTTTTGCCGATGTTAAGATTATTAGAAATATTCCACATCCATTAGGTGCAGATGATGTTGAAGTGAGTATGGAAGGTGATGCCACTTCTTTCGGATTCTCAGCAGGTATTTTTGTTAAACCAAATGATATGGTTTCTTTTGGTCTAAGTTACAGAAGTCAGAATAAATACGATTTTGAAGGTAATGCTGTAAGCACACCTGCTGGGTTTACTCATCCTAATCCACAAGTCGGTGATATCCCATTTCCAAACGGGGGTATTAAAGCACCATTAACAACTCCTCAAAATGTAACATTCGGTATTGGTCTTTATCCATCAAAAGATTTGAATCTTTCAGCTGATTTCCAATGGATTGATTGGACCAGCTATGAT
>CAYLVF010000252.1:0-4414 GCA_964387045.1 uncultured Melioribacter sp.
AACTTTTAATTTTAGGTGGTCCAAGTGTTTTCGGAAGAGTTGGAAATAATTTACCGGAAGATGTAATCCCAAACGATTATGATTCACAAGCTTACATTTATGATCTTGCGAGTAAAGAAGTAATAGCTGTTACAAAAGAATTTAAACCGCAAATTTCAAGTGCTGAATGGGATGGTAAACATAACGTGATTTATTTTACTACAACAGATCAATCTTACAGCAGATTATATAGATATGATATTACGACAAATAGTTTTGAACTTATCAATCTACAGTGCGAATCATTAAGTACAATAGATTTCTCAAAAGATTTTTCGACTGCAGTTTTCAAAGCATCGAGTTCAAATGTACCGGAAAAAGTTTATAAGTTAGACTTATTAACCGGTAACGTTGAATTATTTTTAGAACCGGAATCTGATCAATATAAAAATATTATTCTCGGTGAAGTTGAAGATTGGGACTTTGTTTCTTCGGAAGGGGAGAACATTAAAGGAAGAATTTATTATCCGCCAAATTTTGATAAATCGAAAAAGTATCCGGCAATTGTTTATTATTATGGTGGTACAAGTCCCGTCGGCAGAGATTTCGGCGGTAGATATCCCAAAAATATTTGGGCAGCAAACGGGTATGTTGTTTATGTTCTTCAACCGAGCGGAGCAACCGGATTCGGTTCAGAATTCTCTGCAAAACATGTTAATGATTGGGGAGCAACAACTGCTCAAGAAATTATTGAAGGAACCGAAAAATTTTTGGAAGAACATCAATTCGTTGATCCGAAAAAAGTTGGTTGCATCGGTGCATCCTACGGCGGGTTTATGACAATGAATGTTATCACAAAAACAGATATGTTTTCTGCGGCTATTTCCCATGCGGGGATAAGTAATTTGGCAAGCTATTGGGGTGTGGGTTATTGGGGATATCAATACAATTCGGTCGCCGGTGCAGAAAGTTTCCCATGGAATGCAACGGAAGAGTATGTCGATAAAAGTCCTTTATTCAATGCCGATAAAGTCAACATACCTTTATTAATGCTTCACGGAAATTCAGACCCCAATGTTCCGCCGGGAGAAAGCATGCAGATGTATGTTGCACTAAAACTTCTGGGTAAAGATGTCGAACTAATCGAGGTAGATAAACAAGAACATTGGATTTTGGAATATGATAAAAGAACAAAATGGAGCAAAACTATTCTTGCTTACTTTGATAAGTATTTGAAAGGACAACCCGAGTGGTGGGAGAGTTTGTATAAATAAATATCGATCCCTGCGATCTGCAAGATTGCGGGGATTTTTGTTTACTTAATCTCAAATCCTTCTTTCTTTATAATCTCACCTGCTTTTATAACATCATCTTCCGACTCAAACGATAAGCGAAACGTACCGCCTGTACCTTCACGGATTTTGAGCAATTCGATATCTTTTATATTGATGTTGTTATTAAAGAGTGCGGTAGATATTCTGCTAATAACACCCGGCTGATCTGTTACGAAAACAAATAAATCATAAAGCTGCGTAAGGAATCCTTTTGTGTCTTTGGGAATTTCGTCGCGTTTAACCCGGGCTGCTTCAAATTTATCCGCGAGTGATTTGAAGTTATCATTTTTAACAAAGTATTCAATTGTACTCAATTCATTTTTCAGTGATTCGATTGCTTCGATTATTTCATCTCTATTATAAGCGATAATCTTTTCCCAAATTGAAAAATCGCTCGAAGCTATTCGAGTCATGTCACGGAAACCACCGGCGGCAAAATTGCTAAAGCTAATTTCGTTTTTGTTTATTACAGAATTATTAACTAATGAAACCGATAACAACTGCGGAAGGTGACTTACATAAGCAACCACTTTATCATGAACATAAGGATTAAGCAAAGTTATACGGGAGCCGGTTGCTTCAATCACTTTAATGAATTCATTAAATAGGGGAGAGTCTTTTTGCCGATCTGATAAAATGTAAACCGAGTTTTCAAATAATAACGGGTCCGAATTATCATAACCGCCGATTTCTTTCCCTGTCATTGGATGCCCGCCGATATAGACTCCATCCGAATTAAGTTTCACCCACTCGTCCTCAAAAATTCCATTTATACCTGATACATCAGAAATAATTTGTTTGTCACCCAATTTTGGAGCTAATTCTTTTAAGAATTTTAATGAAAGTTCGACAGGTAAGCAGAGAAAAATTAAATCTGAACTTAGTGAATCTTCGATAGCTATTAGTTTCTTATCAATTGTTTTTTCTGAAAGAGCTCTAGATAAAATTTCATCTTTATCAAAAGCACTAATCTCAAAAGTAATCTTTGATTTCTTTAATGCTTTTGCAATAGACCCGCCGATTAATCCTAACCCAATGATCGATATATTCTTGATGGAAATATTCATTCAAAGAAATAAACTTAGTTAAGTTCTCTACCTATTGCAGTAGCAATTGTTTTTAATTCATCAATCAATTTTAAGTATGTCTCCGGCAGTAACGCTTGCGGTCCATCGGAGAAAGCGTGTTCCGGATCGTGATGAATTTCAATCATCACACCATCCGCACCGGCTGCAACTGCAGCTCTAGCCATCGGAGGAACTTGATCTCTATAACCGGTAGCATGAGAAGGATCGGCAATGATTGGTAAATGACTTTTCTTATGCACGACCGGTATTGATGATAAATCAAATGTATTACGAGTATATTTTTCAAATGTTCTAATTCCTCTTTCACATAAAATTACATTCGGGTTACCGCTTGATAAAATATATTCGGCAGACATAAGCCATTCTTCAATTGTTGCCGCAAGTCCTCTTTTTAACATTACAGGAATATCGGTTGCTCCAAGTTCTTTCAGCAACGGATAGTTCTGCATATTTCTAGCGCCAATCTGGTATATATCCGCATATTTACCAATTACATCGATTTGTGCACTTTCCATTACTTCTGTTATCACTAGCAACCCAAACTCGTCAGCGGCTTGACGCATAATCTTTAATCCATCTTCACCCATACCCTGAAATGAATAGGGTGAAGTACGAGGTTTAAATGCACCTCCCCTTAAAATCTTGGCTCCGGATTTAGAAACTATTTCGGCAAGCTTAAAAATCTGTTCTTCACTTTCAATTGAACAAGGACCCGACATGATTACGATTTCATTCCCTCCGATCTTTGTCCCTTTAATATCTATCACCGTGCTGATTTCGTGAAAATTTCTGCTTGCTAATTTGAACGGTACAGTTACTCGATAAACATCTGCAACGCCGTCAAGAATTTTAATTTTACGAATATCAAAATCGGGTTTAACCCCAATTGCTCCAATTATTGTATTTTGAACTCCTACCGACTTATGAATTTGGAATCCGTAGTCTTCTAGATGTTTAATTACATTTTGAATCTGTTCATCAGTTGCTTTCGGTTCTATAATTACTACCACTTTAGTTCTCCAAGATTAATCGTAAAATTTTTTTTCACCTGCTTTAATTGCAAAACCAATATGGTCTTCTTTCCGGGGAATTGCACAAGAAAAATCTTTGCTGTAAGCACAATAAGGATTATATGCTGCATTAAAATCAATTGTATAAATATTTTCGGGGTCGTCCACTATTCTCATATTTATGTAACGTCCGACACCGTAAGTTTCTTTATTAGTAGTTTCATCGGTAAACCAAATACTATAATATTCACCGATATCCGGTAAAAAACCTTGATAAACATTTAACTTGTAAATTTTGTTTTCGTACTCAATATTAAAATAACCGTACCGGATGAAATCTCTTTCTTCCCCCTTTGTACTGAAGATTTTTACCGTATCAATTGTTTCATATCTATAAAGCTTACTTTTGAAAATGTACTCCATATTTGGTTCAAAATACTTTAGAGGTTGAAATTTTACTTTCCCTTTTGAGTTAAAAGGAGAGTCCGGATTTGTTTTCATATAAAAATCGTGTGCTTCACGTATATGTGATATTTGCTGCTTATATTTAATCTCTTCAGGTGTAAGAATTCTTTCTTCTTCCTTTTTGCATGCAGTGAAAGTAATCATCACAATTACTAATAATAAAATGTAGTTATTTTTTTTCATCTGTTTATTTCACATCCTTTACTTTTTTCTGAAGCTCATTTAATTTATTTAATGCTTCCAAAGGTGTTAAACCTTCGAGATGCATATCGGAAATTTCTTTTCTTAACGAATCATCTTGTATTTCAAACATACTTATTTGCATATCGTCATGATTCTTAAACTTGGCAAGTTTCTGTTTTTTGATTTCGTATGGAGTTAGTTCTTTATCCTCAAGATTAAAAAGTATTTCTTTAGCACGTTTTGTAACAAATTCCGGGAGACCTGCCATTTGAGCAACTTGAATTCCGTAACTATGATCCGCACCGCCGGGAGACACTTTGTGTAGAAAGATTACTTTATCGTCATATTCACGAAC
>CAYLVF010000253.1:0-1220 GCA_964387045.1 uncultured Melioribacter sp.
TATTTTTCGGAAACTTTAATTTTCATAGGTTCTCCTGATTGTTAAATTCTTTTAAAACATGGGAAATAATATAATAATTTTGAGATTTATACCTAAATTTATTCTTCATAAATATTTATATTAACAGCTAAGTTATTCATTCTACTTATAAAAAGAAAGATTATTTTGTTGAGAAAAAGTAGAATTGTTTTGCTATTCGATATTTCTTTATCGGAACATTAAAGGGTAACCATCGTCTAAAATGTCAGATCTAAACCAAGAAATCGCCGCTAAAAATAACGATGATCAAAACGAAGATTTTCAACTGATAAGAGATTTTATTGACGGAAGTGAAGATGCTTTTTCAAAATTGGTTTTGAAACACAAAGAAAAGGTCCGGAATCTTGTATTCCTTACACTTGGAGACGCTGATAATGTTGATGATATTTCGCAAGATGTATTTATAAATGTCTTTCACAAAATTGGTGATTTTCGGTTTGAATCAAAATTTACCACTTGGCTCTATAGAATTACCGTTAATAAGTGTCGTGACTATCTCAGAAAAAAACGTGTTCGCAGTATTTTTGTTCCTATAAAAGACACCACATTCGAGCCTGGTATAAAGGGACATTCCGACAACCCGGATTTACCCGGACTTGTTCGTAAGGGAATTGAGAAATTACCTGAGAAGTTAAGAATTCCTTTGATTCTTAGAGACATGGATGGGTTAAGTTATAAAGAAATAGCTGATCAACTTGAATGCGAAGTGGGAACGGTAAAATCAAGAATTTTTAGAGCCAGAGAAAGTTTGAAATTTATTTTAGAACCATATCAAGATGAATTGATTTCTTGAATTTGGGGGGGGCAGTATGGCTTCACCTTTATTAACGCGGCAGAACCTTAAAAAATATTTACCCGGTATACTTTTAGCCGCACTTACAGTTTTATTGATGTTCTACTTCAAAGATAACCGGGGTGCTTTTGGTGAGATTGTTACCAAAAGTAAAGATGATTTATTAGCTCTTTATACCGAGAATCTTAAACCTTTGTTGTTTGGTACCGATATTACAAACGAAGATGTATTTAACTTCGCGCTTTATCAAACTCTGCCTATCGATAAAAAAGAAAACAAACTTTTAAAAATCTCCGAAGAAGATCAAGAAACATATTTTGAAATAATTCCGTCATCATATAAAGCCGGTACAGAAAACTATGAGAACTTTGTGAAATACATGATGCTC
>CAYLVF010000253.1:1230-4411 GCA_964387045.1 uncultured Melioribacter sp.
ATTCGTACCGGGGAGAATTATCCGAAACAATTTTCACAGATGGAGTAAATACCTTAGCTGTAAATTCGCGTCTCGCCGATTTACAGAAAGCGGTATTAACGGATATCGCAGCATTTGCTCGCGATGCAAATAAACCTCAATTAAATTCGTTGTTTGGCGGGGATTTCGTCTTTTGGGATTCTCACAAAACCATTAATCTGGTTGATGAAATAAGAAAAGATACAACCAGACAATTTTTAATTATTGCGCCGGATACTGTTTTTACATCTCACTTGGAATTTGATTTTGATGCATTTGAAAATCTTCATTCTCTTAGTCCGGAAGAAGTAAAGAATTTCCCTCAAGTAAATATTTCAATAAAAAAGACGATACCGAAAGCTGGAACAGTGCCTCAACCGCCAAGCGCGATAAGAAGGCAATCGGATAATCAGTTTGGTTATTCTTATAAATTTCCTTCTATTGAATTAGACAAAGCTCATTTTGATAAAGAGGCGATGGATTCGCTCAGAATTTCTTTAGCATTAATCAGAGAAGAATTGAGCAAAATTTCATTTAGTTTTGATATAGACTCTCTGCAAAAATCACTTAATATCGAATTGAAAGCATTGAATAAAAATGAGAACGAAGAATTATTTTTCGAGTTTAATTTTGATAATATCAACGACATAGTGAACAAATCATTAGAGAATGCAATGCGGCTAGAAAATACCGCTGAAGATTGGGAACGTTTCGGTTTTGAAATTGATTCTCTCGTTAATAAAATGGTTAACGCAAGAAATGATTCATTAAAAATAAACAGCGTAATAAAAGAAAAGTTAGAGGACTTGAAGAAAAAGAAGAAACAATAATCAATTCATGAATTTATTCGCCACAAATATGGACAAATCTCGAAAGCTGGAATATTCAATCGGTTTCTCCATACTACTTTTCGTATTTAAAATTCTTTTTAGCGCGTCGGAATCATTTCTATTTCATTTTGTTAATGAAATTATTGTCTTTATCACTTTATACTTCTGGGTATTGTACTTAATTGATTTTGTACGCGCAAAGCTGGTTTCTCCATTACAGGTTTTACTCAATGTGGGAATTCTCTCTGCTTTGTTTTTTTTCTTCGTCTCAATGTCATCCGTCATTTTTGAAATAAATACTTTTGGTCCGCATCAAAATTTTATAATATCTATTTTTTCTCTAATTATATCATTTGTTTTTCTTATTGCGGCTTCGTATATCTTTTCTACATTCAGGGAATTATTTTTTCTTAGACAAAAGCGAGATCCGAAAACTTACTTTAATACGATGATAGTATTTTTTGTACTGTTGTTCTTTTCGAATTTGTTAATCAAGATCGATCCGGAATTTGATTATCCTAAAAATGCCTTTTACATAGTGGCTTTCGTGTTAATGTCTCTTAACTCGTTACGAGTTGCATGGATTGCATTTCTAACAAAACGCCAAAAAGTTTATTTGCTGATACTTAGTGTTGTGCTTGGAATTTTATTTGGCTTTAATTTCGCTTTTACGCTTGAGGATAATATATTAACAAAAATCTTGATTGATTTCTCTTCCGGTTTTCATTCGGTTTTAAGTTTAATGATGATTTACGGAACAATTTATTTCGGAGTAATATTTTTTACAACTTTATTTCATCTTCCAACCGCAGAAGCTTTCGACCGTAAAGCAGAGGAAGTAACTTCTTTTCGTGATCTTACCAAACTGGTTACTCAAGTTTTGGATTTTAAGGAACTTGCAAATTCTATAACTCAACTAACCACAAAAGTTTGCAACTCGGATTCGGCTTGGCTCGTAGTCATTCAGAAAGACGAATATGAGTTAGCTTCAATTAATAATATCGGATACATTGAAGCCGATCAACTAAGCAGAAAACTATTAGAAAACATTAACGGTGAAACCGAATCGCTTATCACTTTTAATCCGGCTCTGGCTGAAGCTTCATTAAAAAACGATCTGCGAAAATTTAATTTCAACTGGATTGTTATTGCTCCGCTAAAGATTCATGAAAAACAAAAAGGATTTTTATTTGCGGCACGTAATAAAGATTTTCCGTTTGACGATGACGACAAAAAAGCTATTGAGGCTTTTTCGGACTATGCATCTGTAGCAATGGAAAATGCAATGTTGATCGAAGAATCAATCGAAAAGGAGAGATTAGAAAAAGAATTAGATGTTGCTCGTGAAGTTCAGTACAAAATACTTCCATCTAAAACACCGAAGTATAATAATCTGGGAATTTCTGCTCTCTTTATTCCAGCCTTCGAAGTAGGAGGAGACTATTATGATTTTTTCACACTCGACCAAGAACATTTAGGTATTGTGATGGCAGATGTTTCCGGTAAAGGAATTTCTGCTGCTTTTATAATGGCGGAAATCAAAGGTGTTTTTAAATCTTTATCAAATGTGATCTTTAATCCGCACGAATTATTAGTGAAAGTGAATTCAATTCTGAGTGAAAGCTTGGATTCCAAAAACTTTGTTACTGCAATTTACGGTGTATTAAATGTAACAACCGGTAAATTTAGGTTTGCAAGATGCGGTCATACTCCTCTAATTTTAATAACCGAAGGCAAAGCCGAAAGATTTACACCTTTAGGACTAGGATTAGGATTGGACAATACCGAAAAGTTTTCCGATACACTTAAACAAATGGAAATTCAGTTAAAGAATAACGATATTTTAACTCTTTATACTGATGGTATTCCCGAAAGCCAAAATGCTGAGTTGGAAGATTTCGGGTATGAACGTTTTGAGAATATTTTGATTGAAAATTCTCATTTATCTACTGAGGAAATATCTAATAAAGTTATGTCGCAGCTTACAACATTTTCAAAAGATAATGTTCAGAATGACGACATAACTCTGTTAATAATGAAATGGAATTCTAACAATAAAATAGTCGGGGAGAATTAATGGCAGATTTCAACGTCAATGTGAGAGGGGTTGGGTCTGTAAGTGTTATCGATGTTAAAGGGTATCTTGATGCTCATACTGCCCCCCAGCTCGAGAGCGCTTTCAATCAATTGATTGATGGTAGTAAGTATAAGGTTGTTGTTAATTTTAATAACCTTTCTTACATCAGCAGTGCCGGACTTGGTGTCTTTATGGCTTATGTCGAAACTATGAGGGAAAATAAAGGCGACATAAAGTTTTCAAATATGCAGGACGG
>CAYLVF010000254.1:0-4401 GCA_964387045.1 uncultured Melioribacter sp.
TTAATGAAAATACAAAACTATATCTTATTATTTCTCTTAATCGGTCTATTCACTTCTGGACAAACCGTCTATGAACCAATCTCATCTTCGGTATATAAATTCCTCGAGCGACTCGAAGGCAAAAGCATTATCGAGTACAACTCAAACTTGTTTCCCCTTAGCCGAATAGAAATATCTCATCTACTCCAAACCGCCGATTCAAATAAATCATCCCTAACTTCATTAGAAAACGAAGAACTCGAATTTTATAAAAAAGAATTTGGATTAGAATTAAACCGTAACTCAGTAGTCAAAAACACAACCCTCTTTTCTAAAGATAACTTTGATCGCTTCAGAGTCTTCTCTTATCAAGATGAAAACTTCTCGATGTCAATCGATCCGATTTTAGGCTGGGAGCAATACTTCGTTAAAGATATACCAAACTCCCACAGACGCAACGGATTTAGAGGTTATGGATATATCGGTGATAATTTCGGCTTCTCTCTTCAATGGTACGACAATTTAGAAGAAGGGGATAAGATTAATTTCTCAAAAACATTTACACCTGATAGGGGAGTTAATTGGAGAGACAATAAAGATTACAGTATGTTAAACGCTTCTGTAAATTATAATTGGTCTTGGGGCAGAATATCTCTGCAGAAAGAATATCTCGAGTGGGGAAGTGGAACAAATGGAAAATTGATCCTCTCCGATAAAGCCCCTTCTTTCCCGATGATAAAACTCGATATTAATCCGGTTGACTGGTTCTCATTTTCCTACTTCTATGGATGGCTTCATTCCGGTATCGTTGATTCTAATTCTATCAGAGAAACTTTGGTTGAAGGACGTACTAGTAAATATGATATACCAAAATTTATTGTTTCTCATATGTTTACATTCCGCCCAATCAAAAATTTATCAATCTCTCTTGGTGAATCAGTTGTCTACAGCGATAGAATAGAACCGGTTTATTTAATACCATTTATGTTTTTCAGATTAGCAGATCACTATCTCACAAGTGATGCGAACTCAGGAGATAATGCCCAGATATTTGCAGACATTTTTTACGTGAATGATTTTCTTAATGCAAAATTTTATTCAACAATCTTTATAGATGAGCTTTCAATTGATGCAATCTTAGAATCAAAAGACGGACCCTCTGCAATCGGTTATACATTTGGTTTTAAGTCTATTGATCCTATCATACCCAACTCTTCATTTAATTTAGAGTATACCCGGATTAATCCATTTGTCTATATGAATAGCAACGACGCTCACCTTTATTCAAGTCATGGTTATGAATTAGGACATTGGATAGGCAGCAACGGCGATCAGATTTATATCAATTATACACAAGGTATCATAAGAGGATTGTACCTATCTCTCTGGACAGAATACACTCGAAAGGGGAATGAAGAACTTCCAATAGAACAATACGAATTACCATACCCCGATTTCCTTTATGGCGATCGTTTAACACAAAAGAGATTCGGCTTTGAAATAAACTATGAACCAATCCATTTGCTTAGCCTAAACCTAAGCTATACATATTCCGAAATAACAGACGAAGCCCAAAACCGTTTCCCTGACTTAAATCTCGGCAGCAATAATTATCTCGCACTTTCTTTTTTGTATGGATTGAGATAGCTTAAATAGTAATTCGAATTGCAGTTCAACACAATGCTCCGTTACGGTTTCCAATAATCAAGCTTTTCCCCCTTCTTTTCGCAAGAGAAGGGCCGGGGATGAGTTAGTATTAACAATTTCATATGCATCAACAAAACAACCGGTTGCTTCCAAAACGAATTCGATCAAGAAGAAGGCTTCCAGTTCGGTACAATTCTCTCAATTCAGTGAGTTTTGCGTGAAACTTTCTCTCGCAAAATTCGCAACTGTCCCGATGCGATAACTTCAGTAAAAATTGGAAACTAGGAAGTGAAGAAGATTAGTTTTCCATAACAAGAAAGGGGATTGATTATGGAGAGAAAAAAGGATTTAAAACATTTTAGAGATTTAGAAGTTTATCAAGTTGCTTTTGAATCTGCAATGAAAATATTCACTCTAACTAAACAATTTCCAATTGATGAAAAATATTCATTAACTGATCAGATAAGAAGATCATCCCGTTCTGTTTGCTCAAATCTTGCAGAAGGTTGGAGAAAAAGAAAATATAAAGCTGTATTTGTAAATAAATTAACAGATTCAATGCAAGAAGCATCAGAAACTCAAACTTGGTTAGAATTTTCAAAAGCATGTTCTTACATTGACAAGAATTTATTTGATGAACTTGATTCCGAATACGAAAAGATAATCAAAATGCTAAATGCTATGGAGATGAATGCTGACAAATTCTGTTTCTAATAAAATAAAAACCACATCTTCCCATCTTCCAAAGTTCTGATCTTCAACTCTTCTTATATTCACCCTTTCTCCCATCCTGTCTCGGCGAAACTGGTTTCCAGTGAAGCCGGATCCCCCTCTCACCCCCTCACACACTCTCCCCCTCCCAGAACTCCCCCTCACTCAATTTGTTTTTTCACGTTTCACATTTGATGTTTCACATATTCCAGTAAATCCTTAATTTGCCTATTGACTTTCAACTTTTAACTTGGAACTTGATAACTAAACAATGACCTTTCTAGTAATATTTTTCATTAGTCTTCTTGCTACAATTTTTATAACACCATACCTTATTATGGTCCTCCAGAAGAGCGGTGTTATTGATGCCCCCGCAAAACGAAAGATCCATCAAGGTTCAATCCCAAGAATGGGTGGACTTGTTATTTTCCTCGTTGTGTTTACTCTTACTCTTACTTTTTATTCTGACATTTCCTCAATCAGATTTTTCTTACTCGGTATGATAGTTATAGCTATTTGCGGATCAGTTGATGACGTAATAGGTATAAAATGGAATACAAAGTTTTTACTTCAAAGCATTGCAGTTGCTCTGTTGATGCTTCAATTAGTTAGCGGTATGAATGAAATACATTTTTTGGGAATAGTGCTTCCATCTTATGTAGCTTATCCGCTTCTGTTTGTATTCTTGCTCGGTACAATCAATTCTGTAAATCTTATGGATGGTATGGATGGTTTAGTTTCTAGTTATTCTCTCTTTACCGCTTCGGTACTATTTCTTCTTGCAATGAATATAAATAATTTCTTTTTGTTGGTTATTCTTTCATCTATCAGCGGAAGTTTACTTGGATATCTGAAATTTAACGGCTTCCCGGCTAGAGTATTTTTAGGTGATTTTGGTTCTTTGTTTCTCGGCTATCTCCTGGTCGCTCTTAGTAGTATGGTTTCTATAAGTTTCAATAATGATACACTCGATCTTGCATTTCCAATTTTACTTTTATCAATTCCGATCATAGATACACTGAAAGTATTTTTTAAGAGAATTATTCTCGGCAAACATCCGTTCTTACCGGACAATGAGCATTTGCACCATATTATTTATCGTAATAGGGTTAGACATAAAACAACAGTATTTCTAATCCTTATTTATAACTTACTGTTTGTCGGCTTAGCCGTATATTATATTCTTAATCGTAGTTTAGATGTAATTTATTTCTATTTACCGATGGTATTGGGACTAATATTCGCTAAACCAATCTTTGAATTTACGCTGCGCTTTGAAAGATTTCAGATATTCCTAAAGACACTTACTCAAATACCTGCTGAAATGTTCAGGGTGACTTATAAAATATTTGTGCCTATTACAATTATTGCTGTTATAGCAATTACTTTAATTCTATTCCCGGTGCAAACAGCTATTAATCAACAAAATTTAATAATTCTGCTCTCACTTGGTGTACTTACTCTAGTACTCGCGATATTCCATAAACGATATAATCATCAGTTCATACTAAACATATATTTCTTTTTTAATGTCTCCATCTACCTTATTATCAGTAGTTACCCTAATTCCTTATTTAAGCTTAGTTATTTATTCTCCACGAATGTAAAATTTGCTTTAGTACTTACCTCTCTCATTGTTGTTCTTGTCTTTATAGGATTGTTCGTGGTCGGTAGAGAACGAATACTTCCAAAAGAAAAAATATTTTTAACTGGTATTGATTTAACAATGGCAGTATTTGTTATCGGTTCATTCTTCGTTGAAAATCTTTTCGAGAACCTCTTAATTATTAATATTCCTCAAGCAATTTTTATTGCGTATTTATTATATGTCTGGTTCAAGATAATTTATTTGTTCAATTCAAAACTTGCTTCAGTTATTTTTATTACATCCTTCTTTGTCCCCATAACCGCCCTGGCATATTTACTCCTCACCAAATTAATCTAAGCCAACAATGGCACATCCAACTAATAGTACATTGAAATATAAAAAGTGATAATAAATAACATGTACTATGATGTAAAATCAAGCTATAAAAAAGATAGTTATAATTTTAGTAAATAATA
>CAYLVF010000255.1:0-4381 GCA_964387045.1 uncultured Melioribacter sp.
TTCTTGAAGAATATAAATTTAGTTGCGACTACAACAGTAAATCCCCGGGATTTGTCGATTTAAAAATTTTTCTGTAGCATTGGTTACTGATTCTATTCTGGAAAATCCCGGGGATTCGTTCGTTAAATCAATATCTCTTCAATTGCCGATTGTATGTCTTCCACAGGTACAATTTTAATTTTTGTTTTCTTCTTTACAGATTTCATATTTGTTTTAGGAATTACAATTGTTCCGAAACCCAGTTTCTCTGCTTCAGCAATTCTTTTTTCTATATTACTTACGCCTCTTACTTCTCCGCCTAAACCGACCTCACCAACCGCGACTAAACTTTCGCGTGAATTTTGTTCTTTTAGACTGGAGGCAATTGCAGCACATACAGCAAGATCAATTGCAGGTTCGTCAACTCTTATTCCGCCAGCCATGTTAAGAAATACATTCGCAGAAGAGACTCTTAGTTGAGCACGTTTTTCAAGTACGGCAAGTAAAATTGAAAGTCTGCGGTAATCAAATCCGGTTGCAACTCTCTGCGGATTTCCATAATTAGAGGGCGTTACTAATGCCTGTACCTCAAGAAGAACTGGACGTGTTCCTTCCATACTTGCAGTTACAACCGAGCCGCTGACAATTTTTTCACGTTCACTTAAAAATATTTCACTGGGATTCGATACTTCGGATAAACCGTCATCGTGCATTTCGAAAATTCCGATTTCGTTTGTACTGCCGAAACGATTTTTCTGTGCGCGCAATATTCTGTATGAATGATTTCTTTCTCCTTCAAACTGAAGAACCGTGTCGACAATATGTTCGAGAACTTTTGGTCCGGCAATAAATCCTTCCTTAGTAACATGTCCAACTACTATAACGGCATAACCTTTTGCTTTTGCATCCTGCATTAAGGAAGCGGTGCACTCTCTAATTTGAGTAACCGTACCGGGTGCATTATCAAAATCGGGGTTATAAACTGTTTGAATCGAATCAATAATTACAACTGCGGGTTTTTCGTTTTTAATTTGATCGAGTATAAATTCTAAGTTTGTTTCGGGATAAACAAAAATATTATCGTTATTTATTTTTAATCGTTTCGCACGTAGATTAATTTGTCTAAATGATTCTTCTCCGGTAACGTATAAAACTTTTTCGGAAATTTTTCCGGCTGCCTGCATTACTAAAGTTGATTTGCCTACACCCGGATCACCGCCAATTAACACAACCGAACCGGGCATTATGCCTTCGCCTAAGACTCTATCAAATTCTTTGATACCAGTCTTTATTCTATCTTCCGATTGTGAAACTTCACTGTTAAGTTTTATAGGCGATGATTCACTTTTTTTATTTGAACCGCTGCTTTTTTTTGTCTCAAATATTTCTTCAATAAACGAATTCCAGCTTTCACAGTTCGGACATTTACCGATCCACCTTAATGATTCGTAACCGCAATTTCCGCAAACATATTTTGTTTTGGTCTTACTCATTAAAAACCTGTTCTTTGAATGAATCCTTTTATTACCGGGTCTTCACTTTGTAATACTTCATCGGGAGTTCCGTTAAAATAAATTTTCCCTTCGTGCATCATTGCAATTCTTGCCGCAACATTTTTTACACTAAACATATCATGTGTAACAACAATAGAAGTAACATTGAGTTTATCGGCAAGTTCTTTAATTAATTCATCGATAGAATCGGACATAACCGGATCGAGTCCGGTTGTCGGTTCATCGTATAAAATATATTTCGGATCAGTGATTAGGGCACGAGCAAGACCGACACGCTTTCTCATTCCGCCTGATAGTTCAGCCGGTTTCACCTTTTGAATACCGGGCAGACCGACGAGCGATAATTTTTCTTCAACCTTTTTTTTAATCTCTTCTTTTGAATACCCGTAATCATTTTCTATCAACGAAAGCGAGACATTCTCTTCAACATTGAGTGAATCAAAAAGAGCAGCTCCTTGAAAAAGATAACCGAAGTTCATACGGAGTTTTGTTAAATCTTTTTCTCCTAGTTGAGAAATATCTATTCCTTCAATTTTAATATAACCGGAATCAGGTTCAAGCAGACCGACAATATGTTTGAGTAGCACACTTTTGCCGCATCCGCTTCTACCTATTATTGCAAACGTCTGCCCGGGCTCAATTGTAAGGTTTACTCCTCGTAATACTTTGTTATCTTCAAACGATTTATATAACTCAACTATCTCTATCATAGAAGCAAATATATAAAAGAATGATATGTTATTCGATCGGAGTTTGTTAATATTTTCGGACGTAAGGTGTTGTATTGGGGGATTAGACAAATAGTTTTTTATTGCAAGTTTTGTATATTTTTTCTTAATTCAAATTGATAATATTATTGCTATATGTCCTCATCTTTCTGCTTTCCAACGGAAGATATTTTATTAAATAAATTTCCGGTAATTTTTCTTAGATAGTATCTTCGTGCAATACCATACTAAAACCCTTGATTTCTATTTTTAAAATTTTGTTTTAATTAAAAAAGTATTACCGGTAGAAGGAATCATAAAATGAAACTTAAACAGATAGCTATATTTCTAGTTGCATTATTCTCTATGCAGTATTCTATAGTAGCCCAAAATACTTGGGAGAAAATTTTCCCGAGTGGTGATATTCCAACTGCAAGACAGGGACATAGTATGATTACGATTGATAACTTAATTTATTTGTACGGAGGCAATGATGATAGTAGAGCTTTAAAGGGAGGTTTTGGAAGAATTCATACCTACAATGCACAGCACCGTGAGTGGCTTGAAGAAGAGCCCGAGAACACTCCACCGCCTGCTAGGTTCAGTCATAAAGCCATTGAAAGGGATGGTAAAGTGTATATCTTTTTCGGTGAAGGTGATAACGGTGTTATGGACGATATTTGGGTGTATGACCCCTCGACAAAATTGTGGAATCTTTTAATTCCTATCTCTCAAGAAAAACCCTCACCCAGAAGTGAACACTCGGCAGTAGTAAATGACGGTAATGTTTACATCGTTGGGGGTAAAGATGAAAACGGGTATCCGCTCCAAGACTTTTGGGCTTTTGATCCGGACTCAAATGCTTGGAAAAAGCTAAATGATTTTCCTTATGGTAAAATACACGGTCATACTTCCGTTGTTTATCAAGATAATTTATTGATTTATGGTGGACTTTTAAATGGAAGTATGCTGAGACCTCAAGTATATATTTATTCGCTGACTTCTAATACTTGGTCATCAATAATGCCTTCCGGAGAATTTTATCCTACCTCTAATGCTGCATCTGTAAAATTTGGTTCTAAAGTATTTTTATTCGGAGGATTTAGCGGTTATTATGAACCTTATTGTTTCTCTTGGGATTTAAGAAATCATTCATTTAAGAGACTTTCAGATGGTCCACCGGTTGCTTATTCTGCTTCCGCTTGGATTAGGTCCATTCCCGACTCAAGCATTAGTATTAGTACAAATTATTTTCAGATTGTACTTTTTGGAGGGGCAAATGAAAGCAGTGTGAATAATGATACCTGGATTTATACTTCGGATATTGAAATAACAGATATTAGTGATGACATATTTTCCGAAACTCCCAGTACGTTTGCACTCTCACAAAACTATCCGAATCCTTTTAATCCGACGACAACAATTGAATACACAATCCCATTTGTAGTGGACGAAAATTTTCATCACCTTCAGACGGTCAAATTAATTGTTTATGACATTCTCGGCAGAGAAGTTGCGGCACTTGTAAATGAGAATCTACAGCCGGGAAATTATAAGGTCACCTTTGATGCAAGCAGACTAACAACCGGAGTATATTTTTATCAATTAAAAGCAGGTGGGTTTATTCAAACCAAGAAAATGATTCTTATGCAGTAATTAACAAAAGGAAATTTTTACAGTAAAAATAATTCTTAGCGGTAGTCAACTGTTGAATATTAGGAAGTATGTGTCAAAATATATTTTTTTGAATAATTATATTTCTCTCTTCCAAACCACTAATCATGTATTTATAAACTGTTTCATTCTGCCCAAGCACTTCCGGTGGAAATATTCCTTTCTTATTAAATTTGTTATTAACTAATAGCCGGACACACATTGCAGCCATATAACCCGTTGTGCGCGCCATTGAGTGAGTATTTGTCAAGTCATCAAATTCATCAATCATCTCATAGATAACTTTTTTGTAATGGTTGTTATGTTCCCCTTCCATAATAATTTTAAGCAGCGTTATATCTTTATCTGTCCCGGTAAATTGAATAACCTTAGAGAGCAAAGCCGTTGAAAAATCAAATGGGGTAATTTCTTGTCCGTTAATTTTAATTAACTCTTTGCTAAAAAAAGACGCGTCTCTAAGCAGCTTCATTTTCTCTGTATGCCCTTTATATCTAACGGTATATTCAC
>CAYLVF010000256.1:0-4377 GCA_964387045.1 uncultured Melioribacter sp.
ATGGGAACCTTCTTCACGTATTGAAAGAATTGATGAATTTCTTTTATCAAAAGAAAAATTTAATGAAGAAGATTTTAAAAAATTACAAATGGATTTCACTTCACATTATGCAATGAAAATAGTACCGTATATTCTGAATGCTTTTAATAATGCCAATATTGATGATGAAAATTTGGAAACGGCTTTAGAACTTTTACAAAAGTGGAATTTTGTTATGGATGCGAAAAGTCAAACTCCGACTATATACAATGTATTTTTAGTTTACTTATTGAAAAATATATTTGAAGATGAATTGGGGGAGGAGTTATTTAATGAATATATTTTTGTTGCAAATATTCCTTACCGCGTTGTACTTGAATTATTGGAAAAACGAAACTCAACTTGGTTCAACAATATTAATACACAAGAAATTGAAAATCGCGATGATATTATAAGACAAAGTTTAGTTGATGCATTAGTTTTTCTCGAAGATAAATTTGGAAAAAATTTAGCAACATGGCAGTGGGGTGAATTACATCAAATAGAATTCAAACATTTTTTTGATGGTGTTAATCCGATTGTTGATAATATAGTTAATGTCGGTCCATTTCCAATCGGGGGCGATGGTACCACAGTTTTCAATACCGAGTACTCATTTACCGAACCATATTTAAATCGTCTCGGTCCATCAATGAGATATATTTTTGATTTCAGTAAACCGGATGAATTTTTGTACATTCTTCCTACCGGACAATCCGGTCACATATTAAGTCTTCATTATAAGAATATGACTAAGGATTGGTTATCGGGAAATTATATTAGAATCAAAACAGATGGTGATTCTATAGAAAAATCATTATATAAATTTACTATCAACAAAAAATGAAAATAATTTATTAGTTTAATACACCCAAAACAGTTTCTATATAACAAATAAAGAAATAATTGATGAAAGTAATAGAGCATTTAGATAAAGCAAAAAATACAGTTATAAGTTTTGAAATCATTCCTCCCAAAAGAGGTGGTGATATAAAAACACTTTTGGCGGTTCTTGATGAAATAATAAAATACAACCCGCCTTTTATTGACATTACTAGTCACGCCGCCGAAGTGATATATGAAGAAACTCCTAACGGCGGATATAAAATGAAAGTTAAAAGAAAACGCCCCGGTACTTTAGGTATCTGTGCGTTAATTCAAAACAAGTATAATGTGGATGCTGTACCTCATGTTATTTGTCATGGATTTACACGTGAAGAAACTGAAGACTTCTTAATTGAACTTCATTATCTAGGAATTGATAATGTGCTTGCAATTAGAGGTGATGATAACGGTTATCATAAACCGATTAAATTTGGTAGAAGCGTAAATCACTATGCTGTTGATCTTGTTAAACAGATAGTTGATGTAAATAAAGGAAAATATATAGAAGATACTTTACTTGATGCCAAGCCGATGAATTTCTGTGTTGGTGTCGGTGGTTATCCTGAAAAACATTTCGAAGCACCAAACCTTGCGGTCGACATCAAGTACACAAAAGAGAAAGTTAATGCCGGGGCTGAGTATATAGTAACTCAAATGTTCTACGACAACAAAAATTATTTCAATTATATTGAGAAATGTAAAGATGCCGGTATCACTGTTCCGATAATACCGGGATTAAAAATCGTTACATCAAAAAAGCAGCTTCAATCGGTTCCAAAACATTTCTACATTGATTTACCGGATGCGTTAACCGAAGAAATTGAAAAGGCAAAACCGGAGCATGTTGTTGAGATAGGAGTTCAATGGACCGCAAAACAAGTTGAAGGTTTGTTAAATAACAATGTACCTGCTATTCACTTCTACATTATGCAAGATCCTAAACCGATTAATATGTTAATGAATAAACTAAAGTTATGATATGGTAAAACGAAAATTAAAAATTCCGCGGGGTAAACGGTTAACTTGGGGTATTGCAGGTTGTGGTTACTTTACGGAGAATACTTTTCTTCCAACATTTCAGTTATTAAAGAAAAGTAAAACTCAGGCGATTTACAGTTCTTCCGATGAACGCGCACGAAAATTAGGGGCTAAATTTGGTATCAGTAAATCTTTTTCCAACTTCGATGAATTTTTAAAAGAAGATTTTAGGGTGCTTTACATAGGAAGTGTAAACTATCATCATTATGAGCAGGTAATCAAAGCTGCTAAAGCAGGCAAACATATACTCTGTGAAAAACCAATGGCTTTAAATGTTCATGAAGCCGAAGAAATGATTAGAGTCTGCAAAGAAAATAATGTCCACCTATCTATTAATTATGTTCATCGTTTTCATCCGCTTGTTGTTAAAGCAAAAGAGTTAATTGAAAAACAGATGATAGGAAAAATTGTATCTATTTCCGCTTCTTTTAATGAGGATATTCCTCCAAGTGATAATTTCCGTTTCAAGAAAAAATTAAGCGGCGGTGGTGCACTTAGAGATGTTGGTACTCATATGATTGACCTGTTAAGATATTTCGGCGGAGAAATAGATGAAGTAAAAGGTTTCCTGGATAATATTATTTACAAAAGTGAGGTTGAAGATTTTGCAGCCGCAGTTGTAAAATTTAATAAAAGCGGTTATGGGCATTTCAATGTTTCATTCAACACAAAAAGATTTTTTAACCGTATTGAAATTCTTGGTTACAAGGGAGCAATAAGTATCGAGAATGTTATTGGCAACAAACCATCTTTAAGTAAGCTGACTATCGATCTTCACGGTGAAACAAAAAAGGCTTTTAGAAAAAGAGCAAATAAATTGTTGTTTAGATTGCGCGATTTTCAATCGGCAATTTTTATGAATGAACCGCCGACTATAACGGGTGAAGATGGACTTATAAACTTGAAGCTGATGGAAGAGTTGGAAAAACAATGTCAATAAGAAGCGAACTAGTTAGGTTTTGTCATAAAGTTTACGAGAAAGGTTTTGTTGCAGCCTACGATGGAAATCTTTCTGTAAGATTAGATTCTGAGAAAATACTGATTACTCCTTCAGGAGTTTGCAAAGGAGATGTTAAAGAAGAAGATCTCGTCGAAATTGATTATGATGGGAATGTTCTCGGCGGTTTTGGTAAAGCTTCAACCGAAAGTAAAATTCATCTCTTGGCTTACAAAAATAGAAAAGAAATAAATGCAGTTGTTCATTGCCATCCAATCCATGCAACCGCATTTGCTGCTTTAGGTGAAGGATTTACACAACCAATTTTCCCGGAAGTAATTTTGTCTTTGGGAAAAGTTCCGTTATGCAAATATGCGACTCCGTCAACTGATCAATTACCCGATTCAATGAAACCGCACATCGATTATGCTTGGGCTTTGCTTCTCGAAAATCACGGTGCCGTTACATTTGGTAAAAATATTAAAGGAGCATATTTCCGAATGGAAAAACTTGAACATGCCGCTCAGATATTATTTGCAGCTCGTTCGATTGGCAGAGAAAAAACTATTCCTTTACTTAAACTCAAAGAGTTATATGATATTGCTGAATCAGCTTACGGAATTAAGATCGATAAAAAATCTCGAATGGATTTCTAAAAATTTATGTTAAACAAAAAATTAAAAATTGCTTTACTTGTCGGTGGTTCTTCTCCCGAAAGGGAAGTATCAAAAGAATCAAGCAAGTCTATTGCCGAAGCAATTAAGAATCTTGGACACGAATTAGTCTTAATTGATCCTGCATACGGCATAAATCAACCAATAGAAGAAGAAAAATTTTTTGCTAAGGAAAATTATTCTGAAGTAAAAACTGAAAATTATGTACTTGCATTAAATTCTCCCTTGCTCAATAATGTTGATTTGGTATTTCTTGGTTTACACGGAAAGTATGGTGAAGATGGAACAGTACAATCATTATTAGAACTTCGCGGACTGAAATATACCGGCTCAAAAATTTTATCAAGTGTTATGGCAATGGATAAATCCATGTCAAAAATTATGTTTCAACATTTTGATGTTGCCACGCCAAATTGGTTCGTAGTTAATTGTAATGAACACAACTATAATTTAATTAAAGAAAAAATCAAAAAATTTTTTGGATTCCCCTGTGTAATAAAACCAAACGATCAAGGATCAACAGTTGGACTTACAATTTGCAGAGGAGAAAGTGAAGTTGAGGAATCTGTTAAACTTGCTCTCAATTTTTCTAATAAAGCGTTAGTCGAAGAATATATTCCGGGGAGAGAAGTTACCGTCGGTATTATTGGGCAGCAACCATTACCGGTTCTTGAAATTGTTCCAAAGCATGGATTGTACGATTACGAATGCAAATATACCGATGGAATGAGTGATTTTATTGTTCCGGCTGAAATACCCGATAAAACAGCACAACATTTACAACAACAAGCATTGCTTGCCTTTAACTCTGTCGAGTGTTCAAAT
>CAYLVF010000257.1:0-4374 GCA_964387045.1 uncultured Melioribacter sp.
TCTCCTTTATTGGTTGATTTGAACATTCCGTTTGTAGTTCCGACAAAGACATCATCCGAAGGGGTAATTGCAATACAATTTACTTCTAAATTTGTAAGTCCGTTATTTTTTTGATTCCACGTCTCGCCACCATCGGTTGAAACAAAAACACCATGAAGCATAACAGCTGCAAAAATATCATCTGTGGAATTTACTGCAAGTTCTTTAATATTAATATTGGGACTTGTTATTCCGTTGTTTTTCGGTTCCCAAAAATCTGTTTGTGCTGTTATAGATAGGCTGAAAGAAATAAGTATAATAACTTTTAATAAATGATTGAAATGAAATAGTTTCCTCATGATATCCCTCCGCAATTGTAAAATAATGTGCGATTTTGTTAATAATAATTGTAAAGAAAATCTCTTTGATAAGCTATGGGAATAACTGTCAGTTAATTCGTAGAGAACAGGATATATAGATGACTTATCGCATTATAGGCTTGATAAATTATGTTGATCAGATACTTAAAATGTGCGGAATAAGAAGTTAGCTAATTTTTAGATTTTCCTTATTTCAGTAAAACAAAAAAATATGATTTTTCCAATTCCATAAGAAATCCATATACAATAAAACTAAAGAAACAAATATCAATTCGAATAGAGAATGATAGCGCTGAATACATTAAAGAATCGGCTGCCGAGACCGACATCCTTTGTCAAAATTTGAGGAATCTTTATTTAAGAGAACGTACAGAAAAAACATTAAGCCTATTATTCACCGGGAATAGATCGTGACTTCAAATAGCCGGATGTTTTTATAATTGTTGTATATGAAGAATTTATTTTCTAGTTATCTTAATCACAAAATACAGGGAAGGTAAAAAACTACCTTCCCATTGTTTAGTAAAATTTACTTACTGTCAATCTGTTTCAACAATTCATTAACTGCTGCTCTAAGCTGTGGGTCTTCACCTTTTGATTTGGAGTCGGGAGCGTTGTCAATTATAATATCCGGTATTGCTCCGTGGAAATCCATGTTTTTGTCATCGGCTTTAACATACCAACCGCGTCCGGGTAATCTTACAAATGAACCGTCAACTAAACCCTGTCCGCCGGTTGAAATAACAGCACCGAATGTTGGAATTCCAACCAATGTACCGATCCCTAAATGTTTGTATGCATGCGAGAAAATTTCTGCATTTGAATAACTGTTTTGATTGCAAAGCGCGATTGAGGGCTTTGTCCAAGCTGCAAAAGGCAATCTTTCGCCTAGAGGATAGTAATCACGGAATTTGGTTTTCTCTTTTTCTAAGTTATCCGCAGCTCCGCGCGGGATTGTATATGCATGTTGTTTGTAATTTAATATTGTCATTAAATAATCGGTAGTCCAACCGCCACCGTTAAAACGAACGTCTATAACAATACCTTCTTTACCGAGACCGCTTGCTGTAAGTTCACGTTCAAAAACTTCAAAACTCGGCATACTCATTCCTCGGATATGTAAGTAACCTAATCTTCCGCCGGAATATTCTTCGGTAAGTTTTCTTCTATCATCAACCCATTCTTCATAAAGATCATTTCCTACTGATGTAGTCGGACGAATCACAACTTCACGTTCGCCGTCTTTTCCTTTTACTGTTAGAAGAACTTTTTCATCGGCTTTATTATTAAAGTAACTGAAGAAGTTAACTTTGTTATCAATTTTATTTCCGTCAACGGAAGTAATTATATCACCGACAAAAAGTTTGCTCATTTCTTTATCAGCCGGAGTGTTTGGAACAACACGAAGTACTTTTATTCCGTTATCTACGGGTTCAATATCAATTCCAAGCAAACCTGTTTTATCTTTTTGGGTTTCTGCTCTATCGGGGACGCCGTATAAACCCATGTGACTTGCATTAATTTGTCCGAGCATTTCGTTATACACAGTTTGGAAATCTTGTTTTGTTGAAGTCATCATTGCCCAAGGTTTATATTTCTTTTTAAGAGCTTCGAAATCTCTTCCGTGGAAATCGGGATCGTAAAAATTAAGATCGAGTGCGCGCCAAGCTTCTTCGAATACCTGTTCCTGCTCTGCATAATAATCAATAACCAAATCTGCTTTGTAAGGCAGTGATTCGTCTTTAGATGAGCCGATATCAAATTTGCCAATCGAGCCGCCTCTTCTCATGAAGTAAATATTTTTACCATCGGGGTCAAGCGATAGATTATAAGGACTTTTTCCCCCGCCCATAACGACTTTTAGATCTTTTCCATCCCATTTAACACTATAAAGATCTGTTCCGTTATCGGTTTTGCTATCGCCGGTAAATAAGAATGTTTCGCCATCGTTAGAAATAACAAAATTACTTTCATCGCCTGTCATTGAAGTAACTTGAGTAAGTCTTCTGTGAATATTTTCAAAATCGATCTCTATCGGTTTTACTTCTTCTTTCTTTTCATCTTTATCGTCGTCTTTCTTTTTATCTTTTTTCTTATCACCGTTGTCATCTTTTTCTTTCCAATCATCTTTAGTTTTTTCCCAATCAGATTTTTTAAGCCAAGCAAACCAAACATCATAATTGCTGTTATTACGCGCCGAAGAAAAACCAAGTTTGGAACCGTCTTTGCTCCAGAAAGGATTGTAATCACCTCTCGGATGCATGCTTACATTAACCGGTTCCTTGCTGCCATCGGCTGCATGAATATAAATTTCGGAATTAAAATAAAGATCGGAAAGTTGATAAGCTAACCATTTGCTGTCGGGACTCCAAGCTAATCCACCGGGTGTATCCCATCCATCCAATAAAGTTTTAGAGTTGCTTAATTTTCCGTCCGCAGAAATATCAGCAACAATTAATGTTCCCCTGTTAACTACATAAGCTATCTTTTTCATATCAGGTGAAATAACCGGATTTCTTTCTTCACCGTCTGTGTTTGTTAATCGCTCAATTTTATGTTTGAGTGATTTGAAAAGATTAGTTTGCTTCGGATCAGAGGAACGAATCATAAACAAATCATTTTGACCATACTTATCGCTGATAAAAATTAATGTGGAGTCATTTAAGAAAACAACCATTTGATCTCGCGAACCGGGATCGTTTGTAAGATTCTTACTTTTACTTTCTTCTTTATCAACTTCTTTAATGAATACATCACCGCGGACTACAAATGCCATCAATTTTCCATTTGGCGAAACTGCATATTCACTTGAACCGGAAGTTTCTGATTTATATTCAACCGGATCAAATCTGTAATCGGCTGAAATGTTTACATTAACTTTTTGCGGAGTTCCGCCGTTTATTTTCATTACATAAATATCAGATTGACGAGAAAATGTTGCGGTTGACCCGTCTCGGCTAACGGATAAATATCTTAATCCGTCTTCTTTGAAATTGGTTAGCTGTTCGTTGCTGCCTACAACTTTTCCGTTATCGTCGATTTTTAATCTGTGTACATTATAAATATTGCTTTGTGCACTGATATAATAAATTGTTCTTGCATCGCCCCATTGCGGCATCCAGTCATGACCTTCATACTCGGTTACTTTATTGTGTGTTTTATTCTTAGTATCGTAAACCCAAACATTATAATTTGCCGAACCGGTGTAAGCTTCTCGTGTCGGTCTATATCCTCTTACATAAGCGATGAATCTTGAATCGGGACTCATCACCGCCATATCACCTACTGCATTGAGAATTCTTTTTTCGGTTCCGCCGTATGCAGAAATTGCCTGGATTTCGTTATTCCATTCAATTTGCCTGAATTCTCTGTTAGTTGTAAAAATTAAATCGTTTGACGAACTCCAATCAGACAACACATCCGAGATGGAATGATATGTAAGTCGTTTTGAAGTTCCGCCGGTTGAAGGAATTACAAAAAGATCGTTGTTGCCGTAACGATCACTTGAAAAAGCGATCATAGAATTATCGGGACTCCATTTCGGATTCCCTTCGTATGCTTCATGAATAGTTAATCTTACTGCATTATTTCCATCTACATCCGATACCCAAATATCACCTTGATAAGAAAAAGCAATTTTCGATCCGTCCGAGTTTAATGAAGGATTAAAAACGAAAGGTGAGTCTTGAGCAAATACAAATGATGTTAAAATTAAAAATGAAATGATAAGTTTGAGCTTCTGCATGATCTCCCCAATTTGTTTGAATGGATTTATTTATGTGAGATTTTGAATCTTGAAAGATAATAAATCTTATAAGATCACAGTGCCTTTTTAGACGAAATTGGGGTGGAAAAGTTGTTATTACTCAGTTAATTGAAAAACTGAATCTTGGGAAATTCTAAATTCCAATCTGTTAGCTAACGGACTAAATTCTAAACAAATTCAAAACACAAAATCCAAAATCATAAACGGGAAAGTTGGATTTGAACGTTTGAGTTTATCGCTTAGAGTTTG
>CAYLVF010000258.1:0-4349 GCA_964387045.1 uncultured Melioribacter sp.
GTTTCAACGCGGTTCGGATTACCATATGTAATATAAACTCTACCCCGCTCAGTTTGAGAGCCGCTTTTTCTAATACCCTTGAATTTTATATCAGCTTCATCTACTCTTTGCATATAACGTTTATAAGAAGCGCTTTCACCCTCTTGAGTAGCCTCACTTCTCTTCTGCCAAAATTGTTCGAGAAAATCTCTTTTACTTTCAGTAGTTGATAATTGATTATAGACATTTTTCTCTCTGCTTGTAGCTATATGTTTTGATTTATCGAATATTTCATCACACTCTTCACCTGAAAGAAAGGAAAATAAATTTGATGACAGTTTTGCACTAGTTTCTCGAATTTCTTCGGAATGCTGTAGTGTATAATTTTTATTATAAAAATAAAACTGTTTCTCGCTTGCATAAGCATAATTTGCAACTGAATCACTTAAAACTAACTGAAATGTGTAAATATCGGTCGGATACTTAAGCAAGTTAATTTGATCAACATGTACAATCGATTCGTTAACAGAGCGAACAGCTTTCGAAACGGAATAAATAAGTTTTTTCTGTGATGATATTAAGTTTGCAGTAAGTGTTAAATTTTTTTTTGCGACATTATAAATTTCCGAGTAATATTGAAACAACGGGTATTCGGAACTGTAAGATGAAGATGGATTGGGAACAACTTCTAACGTGTTTTTAACAAATGATGATACTTGGTTGGAATCAGCTTTAGTAATTGAATTAGATAATTGAATACCGCTGATTTGCGGTTCGGTAAAAGCAAATGGTTTAACATAAATGGGTTCATTGGTTTTGAATACTAAATAAGAATCTTTCTCCCGTAAAAGCAAAATAGATAGATCGTAAGAACCTTCGTCTAAAAATAATTTATATACACCTTTCAAATCACGAAAACCTAAATTCTTCTTTAACTCGATCAATTCGTATTTACTGCTTAATGTATCTGTGAAAACTGTTCTTTCCGTTGCCATATTCATAACATCAAAAATAATTTTTATAGATACAATAGAAGATTCCGTAGAATCTTTTTCGATAAAAGCTTCCGTATTAAATTGGTAATATATTTCAATAAGGTTTGAGCTGGAATCAACTCGAAATTGAGTATGATCAAAATTAAACCCGGTTTTGTTCTGTGCTGAGCCGCTAATCAAAACAAATAAGAAAAGAGTGATGTGTTTTAGTGGTCTGTTCATAATAAAAAAAAAGAATTACCAGTTAAATGATAATTCTTTTTTATTAGATTATAAAATAAACTTTTCATTGAACATATTTTAAGTACTCGCGGTAATTATTGATTTCGCCTCTTTTTGTAGAATGAACAAGCCGATAAATATTTAGTCCTTGTTCATCGGCAAATAAAAATATTACACCTCCTTCGAGGTCATAGTACTGCCAAATTTCGTAGGGCTTTGAGTAATATTCATTTTGAAATCTTTCAATTTCACCGGGAGCACCATACATAATGTAAACTCTTCCTCTGTCGGTTTTCCATCCTTCCGGACGGCTGAGGTTACCATAATTTTTATTGGCATAATTTACTCTTTCATAATAGTCCCGCTTATACTCATTAATTGGTGTCTTGGTATCGGTATCTCTTTTCTGCCAGAAGGCTCCAAGGAACTGTCTCTTGGAATCAATTTCCGTCAACTTTTTCCATTGAGTTTTTTCCGTTTCCGTTGCGATGTATTGTGCTGTTTCAAACATATAATCGATTTCGTCTTCACTCATCATCATTAATTCTGATTCTAGAGGAGTTAATGTTGCCGCAAAGAAATCAGTTGATTTGTCAACTAAATCGCGGTTATAGATATATACTCTTTTTGCAGAGTTAGCTGAAATTCGATTTTCATTGTCCTTTACACTAACAATAAGAGTGTAAACTCCACTGTTGAATTCGTTAACCTTGATCGCACCCGCTTCAACAACTGCAGGATTTTTGCCGATTACGATTCTGCTTTTATTGAAGGCAACCGCATTATTTGGATCAATTAATTTTTGTTCGATGATGCAGTTTTCAAAATTCTCACTTTGTAAACCATATATTTCCGAATAGAAGAATAGTACAGGATGTAAATCTCCGTAAACCAAACTTGGGTTTGGCGTTACTTCCAAAGAATTTTTATAGAAAATCGATTCTTGATTAGTCGACTGAGTAACAATACCTGCTGCAAGTTGAATATCGCTAACTACCAACTCTGCCTCAGCAAAAGGTGAAAAAATAAGTTCAAAATTTGATGTTTCATTGAACTCATCGTTATTAAGATCCCTGGCAGAAATATCTATTTGATAATTTGAATACTCTAGTGGGAAATCCATTTGTCCGACTAATAAATCACCGTGACTTTCTTCTGAACCGGAAACCGGTATATCAAGCAGCCAATTGTTATCCACAACAGTTTCGTTATTAACGATGTCAATAATTTTTACGGCAAGTTCACCTTGTTTAATTAACCCGCTTCCATCGTTTACAGTTTTTAGTTGCGAATGGTAAAACGAATAATATAATTCCAAATAGCCGGACGAATCAGCGGGATTATAAAACCGTGCATAATCAAACTCAAACCTGTTTTGTGCCTGTAGTACAAGACAGAGCATCACAAAAGAAACGATATAAAATTTAATCCCCCTCATAATAACTCACCACTTGTTTATAATTAAAAAAAGCGCTTACCAAACCACAGTAAGCGCTTTTGAACTTTAATATCCAGATAAACCTAGAAACCTAATTTAACTGTAAAGATATGATTCGGTTCCGGGAAATCTTGCACATCTCTAAACGCATAATCAACTGTAATATCGAGTTCACCGCCGAAGGCATAATTAACACCCGCACCGGCAGTAAAACCGAAAATTGATTGGTCAGTATTCTCTAGAAGCATACTGTAACCGCCTCTTAAGAAGAAAGTATTCATAAATCCGTATTCCATTCCAAAGCTCAGATTGTCTTCAAACGAGTTATTATTTGTAAATGTAGAGGCAACAATAAGATTATTCTGTTCGTTGAAATCATATTTGTAAGCTAAGCTTAACTCAAAATATGATGGAATTTGGTATGATTCAGCAACTACTTCAAGGTTGCCGGGTTCCGAACCGGGTGCAGTACCAGGTATATCGGTCTTTTGCTGCAAATCTTGACCTGAGTAAACCATATTTGATCCGATATTTTTAACTGAAGCACCTAGAAATAAAGATTCGCTGAATCGATATTGAACCCCAAAATCTACAGCAAACCCGGTAGCTGAAGTGTTGACTATTTCTTCGGTTATCAATTTAAAAGTAGTACCAACAGAAATTCTATCGGTTATTATTTTTGAATAAGATAAGCCAACAGTTAAAAATGTAGGTGAGTAAGTCTCACCTGTACCATCAGGAAACTGAATTGTGGTAACAGGTATATCACCAAAATCAAAGGATTTAAAGCTTAGAGCTATTGACCCAAAGTCGCCTAGATTTGCCGATGCGGCAAAATAAGAAACATTGATATCAGCAAGATAAGACATATAGCTAAACATAGCCTCAGCGCCCTCATGTCTAGCTAAACCAGCAGGGTTATAATAAATTGATTCCAAACCGGTTAAAGTAGCCAACATGGACCCGCCGGTGGCAATACCTCTGGCGCCCACCGGAATCAAGAGCTGCTCTGCACCGGTTGTACCTTTTCTAGCTACGTCGCCTGCATAAAGCGACAAGCTAAAAATTAGCACAGTAAATATTGTTAATAGCTTTTTCATTTTATAAACTCCTAAAATTTAGAAATTATTCGATTTCATTTTCACTTTCCAACCGACTAATATCGCTGCAATTGCTTTTGTGGCATAACAATCGAGAATTTAAGCACTTTCTCACCATATTTTGGTGAAGATACAATTGCCAAATATAATCCGGATGCAACTCTTAAACCGTTTTCATTTAACAGATCCCAACGGAGGAAAGGAGAAGTCGGTGAATCTTTATCATCGGTATTAAGTGATCGTAACAATTGACCGGATAGAGTATATATTTTAATTGTAACCTCAGTTGGTAAATTTGAGAAAGTAACGAACGGTTCATCAGGATTGTTTACCTGCCCTGTCCAACTAGTAGCCGGGTTAAATCCGAATAACGGATTTGGGAAAACATTTACTTTATCGAATAATTCTTTCTCATCTGCTGAACTTAATGCTCCAGCCGCACTTGTTTTGAATGTAAATTTATCAGCTGATGTATATGGGTATTTTACAACCGGTTTAACTAGAACGTCACCATCGTTGAAAGTTAGCTCTGCTCGTTTGCTAAGGCTGAAAACATAAAGCGCATCGAAGAAAGGAGAAGCAGCTTTACGTCTTTCATCGGGAGTAACTCCGGTA
>CAYLVF010000259.1:0-4348 GCA_964387045.1 uncultured Melioribacter sp.
CTATGTATTTAGGTGTAGATGGTGGCCCGGTTTCATGTATGAATTGTCATAACAATTCACTTTATGGTTTTATTGGTAATAAATGGCAAGGTACGGGGCACTATTCAGATACCGAGAGAGCTTTCAATGGTGAACTAAGCTCTCATTTCCGTGCCAGCTGTTTACAATGCCATACAACCGGATATGATGCCAATCCAACAGCAGTAAACGGCGGATTTGATGATTATCCATTTGAGTTCCCTGCTCAATTAGGACCTGGTGTATGGGATCAGTTAGCACAGCAATTTCCGGAAGCAATTGCGATGGCAAGAATTCAATGTGAATCCTGCCATGGACCGGGTGGAAATCACTTAGGACAAACAGGCAATAATGCAATTGTTACAAACCTCGATGCAGCAACTTGCGGTTACTGCCACGATCAAGGTTCGCATCACGTATTCCCGCAGCAATGGGATATTTCAGTTCATGCCCAAGGTCCAAACGTTGCTGGAGCAGGTGGAAGAGCCGGTTGTGCAAACTGCCATAGCGGTTCAGGATTTGTAGCATGGATCAAAGGCGGACAGCAGCCTCTTGCCGCAGCGCCCAGCCCGATCCCAATCACCTGCGCTACATGTCATGACCCTCATGATGCAACTAATCATGCTCAACTAAGATTAGTTTCTGCAACACTAACAAATGGTTATGTTGTTAATTTAGGTAATGAAGGAAGATTGTGTATCACGTGCCACAAAGCTCGCAGAGACGGTGTTGATTACACAAATAATTATTTGAGAAACTTAAGTGCTCATTTCGGACCTCACTATAGTTCTCAAGGTGACGTATTAACAGGACAAAATGCAGTTACTTGGGGTTATAATGTTCCTACTTCTCCTCACCTTCAGGCTATTGAGAATGCTTGCGTTGGATGTCATATGGGTCCTGGCCCGCTTGATGAAGAGACTCAGAGAGCCTATATAGCGGGCGGTCATACATTTGCTATGAGAACACCTGATGGTGTTGCAAACGTTGGCGTATGTACACCATGCCACGGAGATGTAGGTGATGATTTTGATCAAAAGAAATTATATATAAACGGCATTGCAGATCACGACGGAAACGGTATTGAAGAAGGATTGCAAATTGAAGTGGAAGGATTACTGCATCAGATATATGAATTATTACCTAATGACGGTGCAGGCCACTTAATGATTACCGATACCACAGTAACAAAAGTTCAGGCACAAGCTGCTTGGAATTATTTGTTAATTGAAGAAGATCGTTCTCTCGGTATGCATAACCCTGAATTCGCAGTAGAGTTACTAAAATTAACTCTTGGTGTATTAAAAGGTGAAATCAGCGACGTTGCCCCTGAAGACGGACAAATTCCAGTTTCGTTTGAGTTAGCTCAGAACTATCCGAATCCTTTTAACCCGACAACAACGATCAGCTTCTCAATACCAAAAGCAGGCGAAGTTACATTAACGATTTATGATGCACTCGGTAAAGAAGTTACTAAATTAGTTGACGATCACATTGCCGCAGGAAGATATAATGTTGAATGGAACGCTTCGAATAACGCATCCGGTGTTTATTTCTACAGAATTACTGCTAATGAGAATGTTCAAGTAAAGAAGATGGTTTTGGTTAAATAATTTTTCCGAAACGTTTTCCCTTATTTTTGAAAGACCCGGTTATGCCGGGTCTTTTTTTTTAAACAATTAGTTTATCAAATAGGAATAATAAAAAAAGATTATTTAGTTAACTCTATTTCTCTGATTCCAAAACCTGAAGTTGTCACAAAGACTTCAAATTTTTTTGGTTTATTTGTTAGTTGGTATGCTGCATTACCATATACTGAATTAACGAATGGCATTTTGTGACCGATATCGTACAGTAGATTCCAAAGAAAATCTTCTTCATCTTTAACCAACGAATGAATTGTCGGTGCTTTTAAGATTTCTTCTTCTGTTTTAATGAATCTACCTCTAACTCTATTTAGTCTGTATCTACTATGTAATCCTAAAAAGTTCATATAATCAGACCACTTCAGAATATCTCCCTCAATCATCCATTGATCGCCCACGATTTCAAATCTATAATAATTTGATTTACCGTCATCTAATATTTCTTCTAGAAATAAATTACTGCGCTGTTCCGATATTGGTTCAATTTCTACAACTGCAACTTTCTCCTCGTATGTAAAATTGTGATATGCAATGAAGAAGAAACCAAGGAAAAGGAGCATTCCGCCAACAGCAATAAGAAGCAGGAGAGAAATTAAGTTTCTAGTACTTCCAAGTAAACCGGGAATTTTCTTCTCTTCTTTACCAACTAATTTCAGAATTCTCCTCTTAAGAAACACCATTAAGGAAATTATTCCGAAAAGTATCCCTATTAGACCAAGTACAATAATTAGATTGGGATTTAATACATCGAAAGGGTTAAACATACGAGTACTCTTTTGTAATTAATGCTAAAGATATAGGAAAGAATTTTAAAATACACCCAATTTATGAACGCAATTTTTCGATGAGCGATTGCATATCTATTGGAAGGGATGATTCAACAAATATTTTTTCCTTTTTTACCGGATGGAAAAAACCTAATGTTTTTGCGTGCAATGCCTGGCGCGGCATTAACTCTAATAAATTATGAACTCTTGATTTCATTTTAGGAAGACTGTTGCCGTAAACAATAACTCTGCCTCCATAAGTCGGGTCACCAAATATAGGATGGTTTATATGAGACATATGAACTCTAATCTGATGAGTTCTGCCGGTTTTCAATTTTAGCTTAACAAGAGAAGCAAACTCGAATTCTTCAATTACCTCATACAATGTATGTGCATGCTTCCCTTCTGTTTCACTCACCGAAAATATTTTGCGGTCTCTTTTGCTCCGTGCAACATTCCTAATAACCTCACCGGTACTTTGCTTGAAAATGCCCCAACAGACTGCCCAATATTCTCTATCAATAGTATGATCGGCAAATTGTTTAGCTAGCTTAGCGTGAACATTCTCATCCTTTGCAATAAGCAATAAACCACTGGTTTCTTTATCAATTCTATGAATAATGCCGGGTCGAACCGGGTTTCCACTATTATATTCACTTAAATTTTTAGTGTAATGAAGTAACGCATTAACTAATGTACCGGAATAATTTCCAAGAGCAGGGTGCGCGACCATACCGGGTGGTTTGTTTACAACAAGCAAGTATTCATCTTCATATAATATATCGAGAGGAATATTTTCCGGATCGATGTGTTCCGGTCGAGGAGAAACAGGTATCTTAACTTCAATTATATCACCGGGTACAACTAAGTAATTGGATTTGACCGTTTTGTCGTTGACAGTAACAAGTTCGGCTTTAATTAAAATATGAATTTTCGACCGGGTGGAATTTTCGATTGAGTTTGTAAGGTATGTATCAATTCGTTCTTTCTTCTTACCGTTGGTTATCTCATACTTCAGCTTTTTTTCCGTTATCAATTTCGACATCATTCACCGCTTCGGTTAATTCATTATTATGTGATTCAATTTTATCTTCTGTTTTTGTTGTATCGTAAATCCTACCATGAAAAATCAACATTAAAATCACACCTATTGTTACTGATGCATCAGCTACATTAAAAATAGGCCAGGTTTCGTATGTTTTACCAAATAATGTAAAGTCCCAAAATTCCACTTGAAAAAAATCGACAACTTTACCGTACATTAATGGTGCATAACCATAAAAGACTCCGTAGAATGCTCTATCTATAAAATTACCGATTGCCCCGCCGAGAATTAAAGCCAAAGAAAAACGGTTTATAAATGATTCGTGTCGAATTTTATAAATGTAATACAGCAACCCTATTGAGGCGATCAGAGAAAAGAGTGATAGAAATAATTTTGAACTGTTGCCAACACTTATGCCAAAAGCCATCCCCGGATTTTCAACAAAAGTAAGCCGGAAGAAATCACCAATAATAGAAATGCTTTCTCCAAGATTCATTCCATTAACCTTAATATTAATCAATGGAATTGAAAATCCCTTTACAAACATCTTTGAGACCTGATCTACAATAACAATCGATAGTGAAACGTATAGAACTCTCAAATCTTTTTAATTTCTCCCTTTTACTTTCCTTGCATTTTTTGTTTTACTTGCAGACAGTGCTGAGTATGCGGAACTGCTTTTAATCTTTCTTTAGGAATAAGCGGACAAGTAGCACAAAGATTCTGCGGTTCATCAATACACTCAACACATATACCGTAGGAACCGTTTTCAATTCTCTGCAGGGCTTCTTCAAGATAAGTAAGAAATTTGTTCTCGCGTTGTGCCCACAGGTATAGTTTTTCGCGTTCCATTGCATCGGTACCCTGTTCTG
>CAYLVF010000260.1:0-4348 GCA_964387045.1 uncultured Melioribacter sp.
AATCTTGCAATTGTTGTTTTTCCGGTACCCGGGTTGCCGAGGAATAATGTATGAAGCGATAAATTGTGATCTGCTTTTAATCCTTCTTTTTCTCTCTCCTGCATAAACTTAAGATAATCAACAAAATCTTTTATTGAATTCTTTACATTATTCAACCCTACAAACGTATTGAGTTCTTCAAAAAGTTCGTCTAAAGATTTTGTTGAATCCGGTTCATGAATTTGTGCGGAGAATTGAACTTCTTTCTTTTCACTTTGTGGTGGTTTTGAATCCTTCGGAATTTCGGGCGTCTCGAACTGTTGTTTTAAATTACGGTCACCTAATACGAACCATTTTTCACTTACTTTAAAATTATCAATATAAATATCTACCCTTGCTTGTCCCGGAGAAAGTTTTAATCCCTTGGATTCTAGAGATTGTGTGAATATTACCGAATCCCAATTTTTCTTTACTAATAACTTGAAAGGGGTTTTTGCTATTTCAAAATCATTTAGATACCAAATTAAGTTGCAGTCATAATTTTTGTTTGCAGTATCGAAGTGACGATTGTTGAAAATAACCTCGAGCCCGATATTTTTAACCGAATTTACATTAATAGCAAGCAAATAATTTCTGTTACCGTTATCATTTTCTACACCGGCATCATAAACTTTTGCAGAGAAAACATCAGTATTTTTATTCGGGAAAAATATGGCATGTGTTTTACCTGAAATATCTGTTGTTCTTGTTTTTCTGTTTCCGTTTGTTTGTGCGGAGCCAACTACCGCAAGATCTTTTTCAAGTTGTTCCGATTCTTCTTGAGAAATAAATTTTTTCAATGAATTGTAAATGCTTAGGAACTTTTCATCTTTTTTGAATTTGTTTTTCAATTTCTCTGCTTTTTTCAGTGCAGGACGAAATTGGTATAAATAAAACATTGCTTCAAGTTCAATAAATTCTGCGGAAAGTTTTTCGTCTCGTTTAGCCGGAATATCGTTCTGAATCATTCTGGAAATTTTCAATGCATACCAATACTCTTTTTGTTTTATAGCCTCGGAACACTTCAGCAAATATTCTTTTACCTTTTTCGCCTCAATTTTTTCTTTACCGGCATTTATATCTTTTGCCGAAGCGTACCATTTTCTGGTTATTGTCCAATTTGGATTTTTACCCCGGTCAATTAATATTGCAAGTTCAAGAGTTTTCTCGGCTTCGGAAAATTTTTCCATTCCGGCAAGCGTTCTTGCTTTGTTAAGGTAAGCCCATGCAAGGGATTCTTTTTGTTGATGAATAGCGTAATCAAAATCGGAGACCGCGCCTTCAAAAATACTCATTCTCATAAGTAAATAACCGCGGTACAGATGAGCTTTAACCGAATCACCTTTAAGTTCAACTGCAAGGTTTGCATATTCCATTGCTTTAACGGGATTACCGTTTTCAAGCAATGCCCACGCAAGACATATTGCCGATTCGCTGTCATCGGGGCGATCGCGGTAAACTTTTTTGGCTGCTTCAAGCGCTATTCTATAACGACCGTTCCAAAGGTGGTCGTAGGCTTCTTCTTGCAGAGTATTAAGTTCTTCAGTTGTCATTTTATCTAATTGACTTCAACAAATATCCGTAAAGATATGAATTTGAATCGATATATTAAATTTTATTATCAAACATTTCTTTGTATTGGAATATGATTGCAACATTTATAATATTGCTTCGTCTAAAATCAAAAACGAGTAAGCCATGAAGAAGGTAACAATAATATTTACGATGATTATATTATTACTATTTATCGGTTGCAGAGAAATGGGCTTAAAGGGGAGCGGAAATGTCGTTAATGAAGTAAGAAATATAGAAAGCTTTAATAGATTACAAGCTAGTGGTGCTTATAACATCGAAATTGAAGTCGGTTCAGAAACTTCATTAGAAATTTCGGCAGAAGATAATTTACACGAGTTTATAGTTACAGAAGTAGTTAATAATAGGCTGATAATTGAAAACCTACGGGCAATCTCGCCTAAAAGAAAAATACGAATTAACATAACAACTCCTAGATTGCAAGAAATCAGTTCATCCGGTGTAAGTAATATTTATGCTGTTGGTATTGACGAACAAGAATTTTTGCTTGATCTAAGCGGAGCCGGATTTATAGAATTACAGGGTAAAGTTGAACAATTTACCGCAGAACTTTCTGGTGCGGGTAGACTAGAAGCTCATGAATTGTTTTCCCGTTTTGTTGATATTTCTTCAAGCGGAGCTTCCAATGCGGATGTGTATGCTTCAGAAGCATTAAAGGCTGAAATTTCCGGTGTCGGTAATATTTTTTATTATGGCGATCCGGATGATGTAAGAACTACTGTATCCGGAGTTGGAAGAATAAGCAAAAAAGAGTATTAATTGTCGGATTAATTCTGCAAACTTTAATTCATGTTCATTACTTATATATTGAGTTTGTTTCTATATAGTTGTTTCTTACCTCGGCAAAATCTAATTTTAGGCAACTCTAAATTTCTATTCAAAACCTCGATAGATTCTTTATATTTCCATATATTATTCAGCAAAAAAAATATTTTGATAAATAAATCACCGAAAGGAAAAAATAATGTCGAGTAAACCACTAGTAGGAATATTGATGGGAAGTGACTCGGATCTTCCCATAATGGAAAAAGCTTTTGAACCGTTAAAGGAATTTGGAATACCATACGAAGTAAAGATAATTTCCGCTCACCGCACCCCGGATTTGATTGCAGAATATGGCAAAACTGCTCATGAAAGGGGATTGAAAGTCATAATTGCTGGTGCTGGCGGAGCTGCACATCTTCCAGGCGTTACGGCAGCATTCACACACTTGCCGGTTATTGGAGTCCCGGTTTTAGGAAAAGCATTAAGCGGTCTAGATTCACTTCTTTCAATTGTGCAAATGCCGGGTGGAGTTCCTGTAGCAACGGTTGCGATCGATGGAGCAAAAAATGCCGGAATTTTGGCAGCACAAATTATTGCAACAAGTGATGAATCCATGCAGAAAAAAATGATAGATTTCAAAAAGAAGTTGGCTGAAGAATCAATGGCGAAGAATGATAAGTTGTAATTTATGGTTCGATATGTTAAAATAATTTTAGGTTAGCTCTAAAGAGGTCTGGAGATGCAAAGTAATCTTAAGGAAATAATTGATGAAATCAAGCAAGACTTGGAAAGTAAGTATCCAAGTTTTAAAGGAATCTATTTATTTGGATCAAGAAAGACAAACGTAGATAATGAAACTTCCGATGTTGATATTGCAATTATGTTTGATCGCGAGATAACCCGAAAATTCAAAGCAGAAATCATTGATTTAATTTATGACTTTGATTTGAAATACGATCTATTTTTTGATTGCAAAGTTTTTTCTAAAGAAGAACTTTCTGCTCCAAGCACTCCTTTTCGTTCGGTGATAAAAGAAAAAGGTGTTTATTATGGCTTATGTTAAAGAGGAATTAGTCCGCCATAGGTTAGCCCGTTCTATAGAAAGTGCGGAAGATGCAAAATTAGCACTAGAAAATGATAGATTAAATAATGCTGAGAATCGAATTTATTATTCAATTTTTTATTCGGTTTCTGCTTTAGCTCTTAAATATAATTATTCCACTTCAAAGCATTTTCAATTGATGGGTTGGATTAATAAAAATTTCATTAAGACTAAAAAAATAGATATAGAATTTGGACGAATTTATAAACGTCAGTCCGAAAGTAGACTTGAAAGTGACTATGACGATTTTGTTGAATTTACGAGAGAACAAGTGAAAGAGGATTATGAAAACATGAAGAAATTTATTGCCGAAATTGAAAAACATATATAAGAGCAGTTAACAAAAAACTCCTTCCGCGAAACCGATAAATTGGCAGTTAAGCGATTACGGAAACCCCGAACAATTTTAACTATTTTTAGACATTTTAATTACATATGGTCAATTTATTGGCAAATGTTATGAAAAACTTCAACAGCAAATTATAGAGTACAAAAAGAAAATGGCTGAAGAATCGATGGCGAAGAATGATAAGATAAATGTGTAAAATTGCCGTCGCTTTTAAGCGACGGGTTTGAAGAGAAAAAAGATTTTGGGCTTTAGCCCCATTTTAATTTCTAAAAACATTCTAATAAAATAAACCTCTCGGCTATTTAACAATTGCATCTCTTCCCGCATACCGATAAATTTAGCTCATTAAATAATTAACCAAACTAAACTACTTATGAGACTCCTTTTACCTTCTTTATTGTTAATCATTTCAATTAGCTTTTCACAAACCACAGAAATCTACATCCCCGGTGTCGGCGGAACTCATTTCAATAATCAATCGGTAAAAGTATGGGATGCAAACAGTGGAGAATATTACGGAG
>CAYLVF010000261.1:0-4333 GCA_964387045.1 uncultured Melioribacter sp.
TTGGGGACGTAAACCGCCATCAAGATGATCGTGGAGCATTACTTTTGGGGCAGATTTTATAATTTCTTCAGTTTTCATATTCATAATTCCTTTTAATCAAAAATATCCTTTTAGAGTCCGAAAATCAATTAAAACCGGCATCTGTAAACCGAAATCCGATTGTATTGATAACAATCTTCATTAGATTCTTATTTACGAGCAGATTACCAATCTTAAGTTCACCTTTGTGCTGAATAACATGAGTTACCCCGAAATTTTCTTGAGCAAACAACTAAGTTGTTTAGTTATTACAGATATCAGAAACATCAAGTGGAAAAGTAAAAAAATGGGGTAACTTCCGGCTGAATAAATCTTGATTATAGGGTCTCAAATTGGTAATTTGGTCAATCTTTTATAACAAAATTAATTATTAATGGGAGTAAGAATGAAAAGGTTGGTTATTATTTTAAGTCTTTTGGCGATGACATTCGGATTTGCGGCTTTCCAATGTGCATCGACTGAAATTACCAGTGCCAGATTGTATATGCAGCAAGGTAATAATCAAAAAGCTAAAGAAGCATTGATGCGTGAAGTTGAAAAAAATCCTAAAAGTGATGAAGGGTTATTTTTACTAGGGTTTATTCATGGCGAAGAAGGTGAATACGATAAGATGATTGAGTATTTTGATAAGTCGCTCGCTATAAGCAAAAAATTCCAACAAGAAATCGTGGAAAATAGAAATTATCACTGGGCTGATAATTTTAACAAAGGAGTAGGATTTTTTAACAGAGCCGCTCAAGTTACAAGTGAAGACTCAACTCAAATGTATTTTAACAGAGCAATTGAGAGATTTGAAAACGCAATTTTAGTTCAGCCTGACTCTGTTGATACCTACAAGAATTTAGCATTTGCATATATTAATGCTGGTAGAATTGATGATGCTGCTAAACCTTTGAAAAAACTAATTGAGCGCGGTAGCAATGCCGAAACTTATGCTATGTTAGGAGAAATATATGTTACACAAGGACAGGAATTGATGAGTTCATACAGATCAACGAACAATTTACAGGATAGTGTTGCGGCAATGAAAAAATTTAACGAAGCCATTACACTCTTACAAAAAGGTAGAGCTGAGTTTCCCGGTAATGAAGAAATTCTTTTATATTTATCAAATGCTTACATAAATGCTAATAAGCTTGATGTTGCTATGGAATCATTTAAAGAAGGTGTTAAGATTGACCCTAATAATAAATATTATAGATATAATTATGGTGTTCTACTTTTGGAAGCTGAGGATTTTGATAACGCCGAAGATCAATTTTTAAAAGCTATTGAACTAGATCCTCAATACTCAAATGCTGTTTACAACCTCGCAGCAACTTATGTAAAATGGGGAACACAACTAAGAGATAAAGCCGTTGAAGAAGGTACTGACGATAATTTATATAAAGAAAAATTTGAAATGTCTCTTCCTTATCTTGAAAAATATTTAGATCTGAATCCCAACGATGCACAAATGTGGGAATTATTAGGCAGGGTATATGCAAATCTCGGTATGACTGAAAAATCGATGGAAGCATTTGATAAAGCTGATCAGAATAGATAGATAGTAATATATTTTTTCTTATGCCCACACATCATAATGATGTGTGGGCTTTTTTTTACTTGGAGGAAGTATGAATAAACCGGATGAAAAGAAAACACAACAACTCAAAATTGAGCTTGGTGAAAAAGAAGCTGAGGGCATTTACTCAAACTTGGCAATCATTACACATTCGCCGGCTGAATTTGTACTCGATTTTACTAGAGTTGTACCGGGTATTCCTAAAGCAAAAGTTTTATCTAGAATAATCACCACACCTCAGCATGCTAAAATGTTGATGAAAGCACTACAAGACAATATTAATAAATTTGAAAGTAGATTCGGAGAAATTAAGTTAGAAGGTCAACCCGGGCATCAATTCGGGTTTACTAATGTTGATAAGGATAGTACTGTTAATTAACATTTCTTCGATTTTAACTGGATAGCTAATTTTTTTTAACAAGTAGTCTTTTTCTTTACAATTCGTTAATTTGTTGTTGCCTTGCTTTTATTGACGGTGAGCATAGTTTTGAATATAAACTTTATGTTATATTTCATGGTAAATCTCGATTAAACAATGCAGGGTACATACATGAAAAAAATAATATTACTTCTTTTTATTTCCGCTCAATTAGTTTTTGTTTCTGCTCAATCCTACCAGATTAATTTGCAACTATCGTCATTTTCCGAAGGAGATTTTGCTCCTTTTATTTTTTCTAATGATTTATCTGGTGCACCGAGGATTTTTGCGGTAACAATCTCCCCTGAAGAAGGGGACGTCAAAGTTCGCGGCGAAATATTCTGGAAGAAAGATGACAATTCGGGCTTCGACTGGTTGATGACGTTTCGAACCAGAGTTTTCACCGCTCGTTCTTTTTTCAATACCGATTTAGGAAATGCTATTCCGCTGGGTAGAGGGGAGAGCGACAATAATTTGATTGATGAAAACAGAAGACGCGGGAGACCAAGCGGTCAATATCGTTTAGATATTTATCTGCTCGATCAAAATGACCAGCAATTAGCTTTCGATACGAAGACCTATGAGTTCAGCAACCCGGCTCAAACTTTATCTATTAATCTCCCTCAAGCCGGTTCAATGGAAAATATTGGAGGCGTGCATGCCGAGTGGACCGAACTCACCGGAATTCAATACTATGAAATAAAAGCAAATGTAAGAGAGAATAGTTCACAATCTCTCGAAGAAGCACTTAATTCCGGGTCACCGATAATTGATAATGTGTCGGTTGGCATTATTAATAGTGTAGATTTAAGAACCATATTATCGAGAGAATGGACACCGGGTCAAGAAATAGTCTTTAGAGTTGCCGCACTTCCCATCGGTGGTTCTACTTCAAACATGATACAAAGTAATATCGTGAACTTTTATCTAGACGATCCGGCTAACCCGTTCCAGGATGCAACTTCCGAAAATATTAATCAATTGCTTCAAGCTCTCTTGGATGGGTTAGGGAACGAATTACTTGATAGACTCTTGAACGGGAATCTACTTATTACTGAAATTAGTTGGGAAGAAACAGGTATTTCACTAACTCCGCAAGAGATACAAGAACTATTAAATTACCTTAGACAACATCCCGATAATATCTTAAACATCCAACAAGACTAGGGGGAAGAAAATGAACATTATCAAATATTTTTTATTACCGGTTATGTTGGTGTCCAACCTATATGCACTAAATCCAACATCGGTTGGTGTGCTTACAAAGATTATACAAACCGTGGAATATAAAGCAGTAGAAACCGAAAACTGGGGGAGTGCAAAATTGGGATCGGTCGTTTTTAACGGAGACGAAGTTAGAACGGGAAGTCGTTCTTTAGCTTTACTAAAATTTCTGGATAATTCTTTAATTCGAGTTAGAGAAAATACCATCGTAACAATATACGGCTCGAAGGAAGATAACAAATTAAATAAAAACACATTTATAGAAAAAGGAAGAGTTGGCTTCGAGATAACTAAACAGAGTGATGAAGAATTTAAGTTTACTACACCTACAGGAGTCGCATCAATTCGAGGTACAAAAGGATTTTTTGACGTGCCCCTCGATGGGTCTATGCTGATATTTGTTAAGGAAGGAATTGTTGATATAGAAAGTTTGTTGGGTTCAAAAGCTACTGGCTCAGTTAGTGCCGGTAAATTTGCGAAAATAGACACGGCTGGCGAGCTCACAATTGAAGATGCTGGCAATGAGTTTGAGAATCAATACCAAGCCATGGAAAAAGATAGCGTGAAGAAAATACGTATTAAGTTAGATAACGGAGAAGAATTTATTTTGGAGTACTTAGATTAAAATAATTTTCAACTAACATGAGGCTGCAATGATTACAGGGCGGTCATTTTCTAGATATTTTATTTTACTAATAGCTTTTACAATGGTCACTTTTGCGCAACCAAGTGATGTTGTTTCCCGAATTGAAATAAAGCAAGCAATTGCCAATCAACCAATCGAAATTAGAGCCGAACTATTTAATGTGTCTGAAGTCAGTACAATATTTATTGCCTTCAGAGCTTTTGGTGAAACGGAATTTACACGAAGAGAAATGGAAATTAGAGGTTCTGCAGCTATTGGGATTATTCCTGCTGAATTTGCAATTCCCCCCTCGGTTGAGTACTATCTACTTATATCAACCGTTGATGGTGATTTAAAAACATTTCCCTTTGGAAGTCCCGTTCAAACCCTTCCGGAAAGAATTAATCTTCAGGCAAAAACCGATAAGCAAGATGATGTTTTAATTTTAACTCCTTCAGAAGGG
>CAYLVF010000262.1:0-4319 GCA_964387045.1 uncultured Melioribacter sp.
CTCATATCGCACTGATCATTCACATAATCAATCAAGAAAAGTTCGCCGTTTTTCGTAAGGGCAAACTCACTAGAGAAATATTCTAATTTCGCAACACCGTAAATGATTTTCATTTGTTCTATTATTTCATTATAAATTTCGGGGTGTTCTTCTTGAACATCAAGTTCAGAATAGATGAGTGTGTCATCATCCCAAAGTAACGGAATAACTTTTCCGAATAACCATAAAACTCTGAACCAAGCACGGTGATTGTTAATAATAGCGGGATAAATTTTTTCTTGTATTAGATAGTTATCATCCTTGTTTTTCATACGTGCAGATTGAACATCGTTCAAAGTAAGACCATTCTTTATCACACCATCGCTCCCGCCCGAATAATAAGCCGGTTTTATTACAAAAGGTTTACAAAGCTGTTCTAATTTTTTTGGGGGAATATTTAGTTCAGGCTGCTTATCGAATGGAGGAATTATAATTGTTTTAGGAATTTTCAATCCTGCATCAATTAATTTACTCTGCACAATAGATTTATCAGTCGATTGGGCAACATTTTCGTATTCATTTATGATCTTACATGAAGATTTTGTTAGTAGTTCTCCTAATTCTGAAAAATTACTGTCTTCATCCGATGCCCTGTCTAAGTATGCTTGGAAGGTTATTTTTCTATCACGTACATATTTTGTTGTTTCATCAATATTAGTCCGATTGATAACAAAAGTAGATAAACCGTTTGCTTGGAACATTTTTTCAATTAATTGAGTAAACTCAATGTCGTAAATCCAAGTGTATGATATGGCAAGATCGAATTTCATAAAATAAGTTTTACACTAAAAATAGTTATATCAGAAGTTATGTTCCATTACTTTTAAAAAAATTATCTGGAGGCTATATGAAAAACAAAAGATTACCAGGATTCTGGATTTTGATGATTATTGGAATGATTATTTTGGTGATGCTTTTTATTGGGCAAATGATGTCATTCATTAATTACGACTTTACGGTTTCAATTGGTCTCCAAGAACCGGAGAATGTTGTTGGAGAGATGGGGGTTGCTGTAAACAAAGGATTTGGAGTTGGTGATACAATAATATATATACCTTTGTTGATAATAGGATTGTTGGGGCTATGGTTTAAGAAACCGTGGGGGATTTATTCGATGTTAAGTGCTCTAGGTATAACAGCTTATTGGCCAATGATTAGCTTGTTCATTTTATTGTTTGCTAAGGGAACACCTGGGTTCAACTTTTCGGATTATACATCGTATACAATTCTACTTACATCCATTACAATTTATGGTGTGTGGGGTTTATGGTATATATATAAGAACAGAAAAATACTGTCGATAGAATATTAATAAATAATCAATACTAACGGTAGATAAAAACGAGTACTCGGCTACGCTTCGCTTTTCCCATATTGTTTTCTATTGGTTATCAACTTCGGTTATTTGCGAAACGTTTCTAGCAAAGGAATCGCCTTGTTATTAAAGCACTTAAAAAGTATTTTTCTACCAATATAATAAGGAAAATATGTACAAATTTAGTTTAATAATAGCTGTTATTATCTTCGTGTCAGGATGTACCGGCTCCCCAGAGATTATAAAAGAAAGCTCACCGGAATCAACAAAAAACAAAGAATATGCAAAAGAGCTTTTTATCTCAGGTTCACTTCACGAAATGAAAGGAAATTATTCTGATGCTATTATCGATTACCAGGAAGCGTTACGTTTAGATCCTTCACCCGGTATTCATTATGCTCTTGCTAAAAATTTTATGAGAATAAAAAAACTTCCGGCTGCTTTACTTCACGCAAAAGATGCAGTAAAAGGTGATGCAGATAACTTTGAATACAATCATATACTTGCTTCTATATACCAACTAGGAAATCAACCTGATTCGGCAGCAAGTATTTATGAAAATATTATTCGTAAAGATTCATCGGATGAAAGAGTGTATTATTCACTTGCACAAATTTATGAATCATCCAAACCTCTGAAAGCCCTTGAGCTTTATTATAAACTAATTGATTTGATTGGCCCTGAATGGAATGTGCTTGTCAATATTGCCAACTTGAATGAGCGAATGGGAAATGTTGAACGAACCATTTCAACAATAGAAGCATTGATTGAAATTGATCCCGGCAATCTCCGTATGAAAAAATTATTGATAGAATCTTACCTTAAAACCGTAAAGTACGAAAAAGCCCTTGAGTTGACGGAAGAATTATTACTACAATTTCCTGAAGACACAAATCTGGCTGAGTACAAGGCAAATGCCCTAATCCAATTAGACAGGTGGGAAGAAGGTGCGGAGGAATATGTAAGATTAAGCGAGCGTTCTGATGTGAATTTGGAATCTAAAATACAAATTGGAGCAGCGTTTTTTGCCCGTTCGCATAATGATAGTCTTTCATTCCAAAGAGCTAAAAAAATTTTTAACGATATTGATTCGGATACAACTCACTGGCAAATTAAATTATATTTAGCTCAGATTGCTCTTCAAGAAAATAATGATTCGATAGCAGTTGATTATTTTAAGACTGCCGGTGAATTAGCCCCGTGGAATCCGCAGATTTTCATGTCGTTAGGAGGGTTGCTCTTTGATTCGGGAAGATATGATGACGCAATTGAAATACTTCAGCCCGTTGTTGAACGTTTCCCTGATGAATTTGCACTTAATTTGATACTTGGTATTTCATTTACACAATCAAGCGAGTATAAAAAATCCGAGCCGCTTCTAAAAAAATCTTTACTCCTCAACCCCGATGATTTTACCGCTTTATATGCATACGGAATAACACTCAATCAACTTAAGAAGGAAGAAGAAGCTTTAATTTATCTTAACCGTGCTTTGGAAAAAGAACCGATGAATGTTTCGCTGATTGGAACAATTGGACTAATTGAAGAAAATCTTGGAAACCATGATAAATCTGCCGATTTGTATGAGTATGCACTGACGATAGATTCGGCAAATGCATTGGTATTGAATAATTATGCTTACGCTCTTGCCGAACGTGATATTGAGTTGGAAAAAGCCTTAAGAATGGTTGAACAAGCTCTTGAGATTGATCCATACAATTCATCGTACCTCGATACAATCGGCTGGGTATATTTTAAATTGGGTGAGTACGAAAAAGCAAAAGATTATATTGAAAGATCATTAGAAGAAAACCAAGATAATGCCGAAGTGACCGACCATTTAGGAGATGTTTATTTCAAACTAAACAACAAAGTAAAAGCATTAGAGTATTGGCAGAAAGCTTTTGAGTTAGACCCCGAACGGGAAGGATTAGAAGAAAAAATTCAAAAAGGAGAGTTGTGAAAAAGTTCATTGTTTATCCTGTGATTTATACAATAATATTAATTTTAGTCTCGCTGTCATTTTCATCTTGTGTTCCGTCAAAACCTGTTGATGAAGAACGGATACTGCCTGCTGATAGGTTGATAAAAAAATTGGAAGCAAATAGAAGAAAAATAAAAACTTTTAGCGGAAGCGGGACGATAAATCTAAGCAGTCCGCAGCTCACCGCAAAAGCAAGTTTTCAAGTTTCGTTAAAGAAACCTGATTCAATTAAGATTTCCTTTTACGGACCCTTTGGAATTGATTTGGCTCAGTCTGTGGCAACAAAAAGAGATTTTGTTTTTTATGATGTAATAAATAATAGAGTTTACAAAGGTATTACTAAAGACTTATCATTAAAAAATATTTTTAAAATTGATCTTACATTTGACGAACTTATGGATGCATTTGCGGGTGCTGTCGATTTAACAGATAAACTTAGACGCGAACCCGATGAATTATTGATCAATAATGATTCTTATCTTCTGACTTATTCCGAACCTGTAACCGGCAGGCAAAATCTTTATGAAATTTTAATCGATGACTTGGCTATTACAAAGTATAGAATCATTGAACAGCCTAGAAATCTTGTATTGGAAGGTTCTTACCGCGATTTTGATATGTTTGATAACGTACCGCTTCCGTATAAAATAAATATCAATTATAAATTGATGAATCAAAATATTGATATAGATTACCGAAGCATTAGAGTAAACAAAGAACTCGGCAGCTTGAGTTTTAAAATACCCGAAGATGCAGAAATAATTGAATGGTAAAAACAATCAAGTATTTCATAATTATTTTATTTGCGGTAATAAACACCGTAAATGCACAGAGCAACCAAAAGATTGAAGAGCATAATGTTGTTCTACAGAATCTTCGTTCGGAAATCTCATCATTGCAGTCCAAGCTAAATGAATTATCGGATCAAGAAAAAAAATCACTTCAGGCACTTCAAAATATTAATCAGCAAAATTTGCTTAT
>CAYLVF010000263.1:0-4318 GCA_964387045.1 uncultured Melioribacter sp.
AAAATTTTTATTGAAACACCAAAGGTAGTTTTTACAAAAACGCTAGACGATTCACCATGGACTAATACGGTGCTGGCAAAAGGAGATTTGGTTACAGAAATTAGTGAACTAAAAAATCAAAGTGGTAATGACATAATTGTTTACGGCGGGGTTTCTTTTGTTAGCGGATTAGTTAAGGAAAATTTAATTGACGAATATAATTTGTTTGTAAACCCTGCTTCCATCGGAAGTGGTCAATCAATATTCAGCGAGTTGAAAGAAACGAACAATTTGAAACTAAGCAAGTCAATTTTCTTTGATTGCGGAATCGTATTACTTCAGTATGAACGTTAATAGAGGAGAATAAATATGCAAAAAGTACGTGTTGCAAGCTTCGCAGTATCAATAGATGGATTTGGAGCGGGTCCAAATCAAAGTCTTGAAAATCCTCTTGGTGTTGGGGGTAAGGAATTACATAATTGGTTTTTTCCGACACAAACATTTCAAAAAGAGCATGGTGAAGGTGAAGGCACAACCGGGATAGATAACGATTTTGCAATTAGAGGATTTGAAAATATCGGTGCTTGGATTTTAGGTAGAAATATGTTTGGTCCAATTCGCGGACCTTGGCAGGATGAAAATTGGAAGGGTTGGTGGGGTGATAATCCTCCGTATCATGCCCCGGTTTTTGTCCTAACAAATAATCCGCGTGAACCAATTAAGATGGAAGGTGGCACAACTTTCTATTTTATCACCGATGGAATTTATGCTGCACTAGAACGTGCATTTGAATCGGCTAATGAAAAAGATGTAAGGATTGGCGGGGGAGTAAATGTAATTCGTCAATATCTAAAGGAAAAATTAATTGATGAATTACATCTCGTTAGTTCTCCCGTTTTTCTTGGATCCGGTGAGAATCTTTTCGCAGATATTAATTTGAATTTGTTGGGATATAAATGCACCGAGCATGTGCCGTCTGATAAAGCAACACATTTGATTATCAAGAAAGATTTATAGAAATATGAATAAATTAAAAGGGTATTATCATGCAATATAAAGAGAACATTAAATACAAGTCGAGATTATTGCAAGCTATTGCGATACTGATTTTACTTTTATTTGGCTCGACACCGGTCATAAAATCAGAAACAGATTCAAGTATAATAAGTAATATTAATGATGAGAATGGGAGATCAGACAAAATGAATAAGCAAAAAATTGTACCATGTTTATGGTTTGACAATAATGCTCAAGCGGCAGTCAATTTTTATACATCATTATTTCCTAACACTAGTATTGGAAAAGTCGCACGGTATGATGAGGTTTCTGCAGAAGCTTCGGGACATTCTGCGGGAGATATTATGACAATGGAATTTGCAATAGAAGGATATAACTTCTTAGCCCTTAATGGTGGACCGCAATTTAAAATGAATCCAACGATTTCATTTTTCTTAAACTTCGATCCTTCTAAAGATGAAAATGCAGCGGAAAAACTTGATTCTGCCTGGTTAAAATTATCCAAAGACGGTGAGATACTTATGCCTTTACAAAAATATCCGTTCAGTGAAAAATACGGCTGGGTACAAGATAAATTTGGTGTTTCCTGGCAATTAATTTTATCTGAACCTAAAGAAGAAGAAAGACCATTCATAATTCCATCACTTCTATTTGTCGGTGATGTAAACGGTAAAGCAGAGGAAGCAACCGAATTTTATATGTCATTGTTTGATGATTCAAAACGTGGTCAAATGACTAAATACTCTAACGATATGTTTCCTAATATGGAAGGGTTGGTAATGTACAGCGATTATAAACTACACAATCAATGGTTTGTTGGCATGGATGGCGGAACGATACACAATTTTTCATTCAATGAAGCTATCTCGTTTATAGTTAATTGTTCGGATCAAGAAGAGATTGATAAATATTGGTATGAATTATCTGCAGTTCCTGAAGCCGAACAATGCGGCTGGTTGAAAGATAAGTATGGAGTTTCTTGGCAGATCATTCCGGAAAATTTATCTCAATTAATTTCTGATCCCGATCCCGAAATAGCTCAAAAAGTGATGAATAAATTGCTGCAGATGAAAAAACTTGATATTTCGGAATTGGAAAAAGCACATAGCGGTAATTAATTTAATGAAGAAGGATTATTATGAATAACACAAAAATAAAAATTGAAACATTAGTTTCTGCGGATGTTATTAAAGTTTGGAACTACTATAATTCTCCCGAACATATTACGAATTGGAACTTTGCATCCGATGATTGGCATTGCCCAAAAGCAGAAAACGATTTGAGAGAAGGCGGAAAACTTATATGCAGAATGGATGCAAAAGACGGTAGCTTCGGTTTTGATTTCGAAGCAGTTTACGATGAAGTAATTGAGAACAAAAAAATTGCTTATACATTAACCGACGGTCGAAAGGTAGAAACTCTTTTTGAAATTGTTGATGGGAAAACAAAAGTAACAACAACATTTGATGCCGAAAAACAAAATCCGGTCGAGATGCAAAGAGAAGGTTGGCAGGCAATACTAAATAACTTCAGAAAGTATGTGGATGCTAATTAGTTTACGAAAATTCAATCATCGTAGTATGTTAAGGAGTTTGAAATGAGAAAAATAATTATCCAAGAGTTTATCACATTAGACGGAGTTATTCAGGCACCCGGCGGACCAGAGGAAGATGATTCGGGTGATTTTCGGTACGGTGGCTGGACTGCACCGTATTTTTACGAAGCCGACGAAGCTGCGGGAGAGTTCATGCAAAAAAATTTGGAAATAACTGATCTTCTTTTGGGTAAAAAAACTTATGAGATTTTTGCTGCCTACTGGCCCGAACATGGAGATATGTGGCCCGGTATTAATGATGTAACTAAATATGTGGTTTCTAATAGTCAAATGGATCTTACATGGAAAAACTCAAAACTGATTTCGGGTGACGTCGTTGCACGTATTAAAGAACTCAAAACAGGTGACGGATCGATTTTAAAAGTAATAGGCAGCGGTAATTTAGCACAGACAATGTTTAAACATGATCTAGTCGATGAACTATGGCTTATGATTTTCCCGGTTACACTCAGTACTGGTAAGCGTTTGTTCGATGATGGTACTATTCCCGCAGCTTTTACAATAACTGACAGTTTGGTTACTTCAAATGGTGTAATTTTCGCTAATTATAAACGTGCCGGAGACGTGAAGACCGGGACTATTGGAGCTTAGGCAATACAATTGAAACTAAATAAAAAGCTTCGAAACGCAAAAAACTATTACTGAGAGTTAAAACAAAAAACGGAATTCAATAAAATGATTAAAGCGCAATTATCACTTCAAAAGATTTTACTTACTCTATTTATATTATACTCTCATATTTTACCTCAAACTCCGGTAGTCTATAAAACAGAAACGCTTGAAATAGAGAAACTGTCGGAAAAAATTTTCATCCATAAATCATTTTATTTCAGCGAACAATGGGGTAAGGTTCCGTGCAACGGATTAATTTTTATTAATGAAAATGAAGCTGCTGTATTTGATACTCCGGTTGATGATTCCACTTCGTCAGAATTAATAAACTGGATAAAAGATAAAAAAGATGCAAAAGTTAAAGTAATAGTTGTAAATCATTTTCACAGTGATTGTTTAGGTGGGCTCAATGTTTTTCATAATAAGAACATTGAATCATATTCTTCGAATCTTACAATCGAATTAGCATTGGAGGATTCTCTAAATAAACCGGTTATTCCTAAAAATGGTTTTGAGGATGAATTAATTTTCACAATAGGTAATGAAATAATAATTAATAAATTTTTCGGCGAAGGACATACAAAAGATAATATTGTTTCTTATATCCCTTCGGAAAAAATATTATTCGGTGGATGCTTAATCAAAACAACCGGAGCTGGTAAAGGAAATTTAGAGGATGCAAATGTAAATGAATGGTCTCAAACAGTAATGAAAGTAAAGAATTATTTCCCCGACATTAAATTTGTTATGCCGGGTCACGGTAATTTCGGTGACACGAGTTTACTTGATTACACTATTAATTTATTTAATGAAGATAATCAAAAATGACTTTTGCATCATACTATGTGATAAAAAAAATTAATTAATAATAAATCGATAGGGGACACGTTATGCATAAACTTAATTTTTCAATTACGATAAATGCACCTAAAGAAAAAGTATGGCATACAATGCTTGATGATGAAACTTACAGAATATGGACGGAACCGTTTGCCAAAGGTTCTCACTTTGTTGGTGAATGGAGCGAAGGAAGTAAAATCCATTTCCTCGCGCCTGACCCGGAAGGTAATATGTCCGGAATGGTAAGCCGGATTA
>CAYLVF010000264.1:0-4259 GCA_964387045.1 uncultured Melioribacter sp.
ATCCGATTCCGATTAATGTTTCCCATGCCGCCAATACCGGCAAAAATAAATCCGGATTTATGAAATAAATTGTGTTGCGAACCAGTCCTTCTGCAGGACTTAATCCTGGGAAAAACTTCAGAGCTCCGAACCAAAAGAATATTACTCCAAGACCAATTCTTAATATTAGTAAACCGTAACGCGACATCCAGTCGGTAATTCTTTTATCAATATTATCTAAATATTTTATTACAAATTTATCTTCTAGCGAACTCATAATTTTACCTTTGGTTAATTACAAAAAACCCACGTTCGGTACGTGGGTAAAATTATTTTCTTAAACTACTTTAAAAGGAAGATGTTTCAAAAAATCATTCGTTATCGTATTGAACCAATGAATGGACATCATATTTGCTAAGTTTTTCTCTTCCTTTTAGAAAAGAAAGCTCAATTAAAAATGAAATCTGAACAATCTCTCCGCCCATTTTTTCAATTAACTTACAAGCTGCTTCCATTGTACCACCTGTTGCTAATAGATCATCGTGCAGTAAAACTTTATCACCGGGTTCAATTGCATCTTTATGGATTTCAATTTTGTCTTCACCGTACTCAAGAGTATAAGTTTCACTCAAAGTTTCTGCCGGCAATTTACCCGGTTTACGAATTGGGACAAATCCGGCTTCTAATTTTTCGGCAAGTAATCCTCCAAAAATAAATCCGCGCGATTCGATCCCTACAACTTTGTTTATGTGCTTTCCTTTTGCTAATTCAAATAAATCTTCACTTGTGGTTTTTAATCCCCTCGCACTTTTTAATAATGTGGTAATATCCTTAAATATAATTCCCTCAATCGGGAAATCGGGTACATCTCTAATTAATGATTTAATATCCATGATGACCTCAGTTAAGTTGTTCTTTTCACTTTACGGTTTATGAATTTAATAAAATCTTTTTCACTAAAACAGTTGAGTACTTCTTTAGATTGAACTCCCGCTTTTCGTGCGATCATAATTCCATATTCAATATCGCATACGCCTTCAGTCGAATGAGCATCCGGATTTATACTAATTAGGCATCCTTTTTCACGTGCGTAATAAAGATTACGCCAATCTAAATCCAACCGATGCGGGTTCGCATTTATTTCTATTGCAACTTGATTAGCAACACATGCATCAATAACTTTTTTAATGTCGACTTTATAACCATCTCTTGATAAAAGCAATCTTCCGGTTGGATGAGCAAGTATATCTGTAAAAGGATTTTCAACTGCTCTAATAATCCTATTTGTCATTTCATCTTCACTCATATTGAAAAGTGAATGAATAGATGCGACTATAAACTGAAATCGTGATAATATTTCCTCAGGATAATCAAGAGAACCATCTTTTAGAATATCACTCTCAATTCCGTGGTAGACTTTAATTTTGCTTGTTTTGTTGAATTCATTAATTTCTTTCCTTTGTTGAATGATTCGATCCTCTTTCAATCCATTAGCATAAAAAGCTGATTTGCTATGATCACAAACCACTGCATAATTGAATCTCTGCCGTGCCACCTCATCAATCATTTCGGGAAGTGAATTATTACCGTCTGAATAAGTTGTATGAAAATGGAAGAATCCATCGAAATGCTCCAGAGATAATTCTGTTTGCTCCCGTAATTCTTCCAGAAGATCAAAATAATTTATTTCTCTCATTTCCGGGTGAACAAATTTCAGTTTGTTTGAACTGAAATATTCTTTTTCATTCAAGTCTTCAATTTTAGCGGGATCATGCATTTTTTGCATAAATTCCAATGATCCAGTTGTGTGGAGCAAAGTATAATCGTAATAAATCTCTGATGTAACATGCAAAATAAATTCTCCAAGCTCATCACTTTTTAGTTGATAAATAGAACTTGAGGAAGAAGTATTTATTTCGTTATATTCAAATAACTTAGATATATCTTCAATTAATTTTTCTTCACTATCAACACAACAAATTAGCTCAATCTGTGAAATAATTTCGCGGATTCGTCTAAGCTCACCGGTTACTTCTACATTTTGAACAGATTTTAACTTCGAAAGAGCTTCAATAATTTGTATGCTCCGGTCTAAAGCTCTGCTTAAAAGCATGTAACCGCTTGACTTTTTTAGGCGCTTAATTTCATCTAAAATTTTATCGGAAGTCTTTTCTCCGAATCCTTTAAGTTCGGCAATTCTTCCAGAAGAACAAGCTTGCTCCAGTTTTTCTAACGTGTCAATTTCCAATTCATCATATAATGTTTTTACTTTCTTAACACCTAGTCCCCTTATTCTTAAAATATCATGAATACCCGAAGGAATCTTTTTAATTAATTCTTCGTATTCTTTTGCGCTTCCGGTTTCATAAAATTCAAAAATAACCTGCTGTAAACCCTTCCCTATTCCTTTTATGTCCCGAATAGATTTATCGTTAATCTTTTCCTCCAAATCCCCTTCCAATCTTCTGATTACATTTGAGCCATTACGAAAAGCATTTACCTTAAAACGATTTTGGCCGTCGAATTCCATTAAATCTGCCATCTCTTCAAGGAGATTTATTATTTCTTTCTTAATAGACATTCCTATATCCCGATAAAAATATTCAATTGAAGCAATGTTACAAAAAATCCATAAATTGTTCCCATTATGATCTGTGCGGGTGTGTGAACTTTAAGTAAAAGTCTTGATACCCCGACCAGGATCATCACAACAAAAAAGTAGATAAACAATGAGCTGTTGAAAAAGAATAAAAGCGATACAAAAATTGAGACACCGATTGCATGAGCACTAATTTTCCAAAAATGATTAATAAGTGTCAATCCAGCAGTATTTATTGAAAGAATCAACCAAAAATATGGGATTAAGGAATTTTCAATAAATAGAATTGCATAAATTCCTCCAAACAGGTTTAATATGATTGAAGTGTAATATGGTAAATGACGCTGTTCCTTAATAACAGCATCGTTGTCGGCAACAATTTTTTTCTTCCGAAGAATGACAAAGAATATAATTGGTAAGATAACACCGAAAATTAAGGAAGATGATATTATCAAGAATTGCTCTTGAGAATCATCGGTAAAAATTTGTGCCAAAAATATGAATCCCAATAAATTGAATGTAGGCGGAATAAATATATCCGAGATTATGCGCGCAATTTTTTGCAGAGTTTGCAATTCTAAACAGCTTCCTCGTAATATTGAGAATTCTTAAGCTCTTGAAGATAATTGAGGAGTAATTCTTCAATCGGTTCATACGATTCATACTGCATTATCTGCTGCCGAATCTTTGATACATTATGAAATCCTTTTAAGTAGCCGGAGTAAAATTTTCTAAAAGGAATAACTCCCCATCTCTCGTTATCCGCTCTTTCAATTTCATAACGAAGATGTTTTAAAGTAACTTTTATTTTTTCATCGATTGATGGTTCAGTCGGAAGTTTTCCATTTTCAATCAATTCTTTTGTTTGACTAAAAATCCAAGGATTACCAATTGCTCCGCGAGCAATCATTACGGCATCCGCACCGGTTTGTTCAAAAGCTCGTCTTGCATCTTCGGGAGTCATTATTCCGCCGTTTACAGCAACGGGAATATTTACAACTTCTTTTATTTTCGGAATCCAACTCCAATCAGGATCACCTTTATGACCTTGCTGCCTAGTTCTGCAATGAATTGTTAAAGCAGCAGCCCCGACATCTTCTAATCTCTTAGCAATTTCTAATATCATAATATTATCTTGATCCCAGCCAATCCTTGTCTTTACCGTAACAGGTTTATTGACAGCTCTCACGATTTCATCAACCATTTTTTGCATGTAAGGCGGATCTTTAAGAAGTCCGGCACCGGCACCTCTTCCGGCAACTTTTTTTACCCAGCAGCCGGCATTAATATCTATTATGTCGGGATTCTCTGCTTCTGAAATTTTTGCTGCTTCAATCATCGGTTCAAGATTTCCACCATAAATCTGAATTCCAACCGGGCGTTCGTCATCTCTGATTTTAAGTTTTTTATGAGTCCTTTCATTCTTACGAATTAGTCCATCGGAATTCACAAACTCGGTATAGACAACATCAGCGCCAAACTCTTTGCATAATTTTCTGAACCCGATGTTAGTTACATCTTCCATCGGTGCAAGAAGTAATGCATTTTTTATTTCTATATTTTTAATCTTCCACATTAAGTTTCTACCGCTTCTTCAAGTTTTTCTGAATTTAATAATATTAAAGCTATCAAAAAAGTTAATAAAGTAAAAAATGCGCCTGTTAAAAACGGTGCTTCGTAA
>CAYLVF010000265.1:0-4220 GCA_964387045.1 uncultured Melioribacter sp.
TAACAGCGACTTCTAAAGTTAGACCCGGCTTTAATTGATTATTAGGATTATCAAATTCGACTTCTGCATAAAATGCTCTTTTCATCGGATCCATTGCCATTGATTTATGAGTTACTCTTCCTTGATAAACTTTTCCGTTATAATTAACCTCAGCCGTCATCCCGTTTTTAATCTGCCGAATTTCATCTTCAGAAGTCCAAATTCTTGCTTTCATTTTATTGAGTTTTGCAATTGTAAAAAGAGGAATTTTCGAGTCAACACCATCCCCCTCATTAACCATAATCTCGACGATAATTCCGTCATAAGGTGCATCAATAAATAAAACTTGTTTTGCCATTTCATAGTTGCGTTTGTCAACGAGATATTTTGTTTCTGCTCCGTCAAAATTTGCTTGTGATGTTTCACCGGCTTCTAAAAGTGCTTTCATTCGTTCGTAAGTTTTCTTTGAATTTTCGAAAGCATGTTTTGCCTGTTCAAATTGTACGGCGGGATTATCTTCGGGAAACTCGACAACTATTTGATCTTTTTTTACATAGTCGCCTACTTTGAAATTAACTTTTTCAATTCTACCTCCGACTGCGGAACTACGAGTCGTCTGCATTATACCGGAAAGACTAGTAAAAAATGTTAATTCCTTTTTGAAATATTCTTCTTCAATCGGTTTAACCGCAACCGGAACTTTATTTCCATTTTCCATCTCGTTTTTATTTGCAGCTTCACCATCATCTCCGCAGCTAACAAGAAAAGCCAGCATTGCAATTACTACCAACCATTTCAATGAAATAATTTTTGAAAACATAATTTATTTATCTCCTAAATCGTTCATTTATTTTCGTCTTTAATAAATTGTAATTCCGCATCGTTTAATTGACCGAGTAATTTATCCAGCTCGGCTTTTGCAATAATGTATTGGTGAACTACTTGCAGTTTGTTTGTTCTTGCAGTGTGCAGCTCAATGTTTGCATTTTTTATTTCAAGTTGAGTACCTGTTCCTTCATCATATCTTTTTAATGCAATCTCATATGCTTTTTCTGCTAACGATACATTTCGTTCGACTGCATTGATCTGTACTTTTACTCTTTCAATATTGTAATAAGTTTTCTTCACTTCGGAAATGATATAATCTTTTAACGTACTTATCTGTTCTTCGGTTTGTCTTAAACCGATTAATGACTGCTCAACCTTTCGAGCTGTTCTGTTTCCGTTGAAAATATTCATTGATAAGGATAAACCGACAGTTGTTGATGAATAATTTTGAAAATTCCAATCATCCGATGAACCTGCATAAGTTAAATTTCCGAATGCCGCAAGCTGAGGCCAATATTCGGAACGATCGAGTGCAACAAACTCTTCATCAATTTGAAGTTTGATTTTGAGCGAGTTTATATCGAAATTTTTCTTTACCGCCGTTGCAATTGCATCATCCATTTCGGGCAGGATATGCTCAGAATATAAAATCTTTCCTCTTACTTTTAGATTTTCTTCTTGAGAAATACCTAAAACCATTTTGAATTTATTTTTGGTATCCTTATTTAATTCTTCTAACTCATAAACTTTTGGTCGGATATTTTCTACCATAACTTCTGCTTGCATCATTTCAAAATCGGAAGCGAATCCTTGTTGATAATATGCTCTAAGATTATCAAGGTTTTCTTCTGCATTCTTTAACGATGCTTGCGTGATTTCAAGTAACTCTTCAGTTAGAAGAACACCGTAAAAAGCTTTCTTAACATTCAAAACAACTTCGGAAGCTTTTGCTTTCAACTGTTCTTTCGATAAGTTCAAATAAATTTGTGAAGCTCCTATTCCTCTAAACACTGCCGAGTTAAAAATTATTTGAGTTAATTGTGCGGTTGCTTCGTAGTTATTTGTCTGCGCAAATGACTGCAGTTTGGTTTGTATAGGCATTAGTTTAGATTCGTCATGAGGAATTAGTTTTTCGTGAAACAAAATTCCATAAGCGGCATTAGTTAGAAGTGCCTCAAAATCCGGGAATGCCATTTTAGGTTTCGACAGAAAATGTGCAAAGCTTGCTGAAACATCCAAAGAAGGGAGTGCGTATCCGAAAGCTTCGCTCACTGCTTCCTCAGCTTTTTTAACTTCCAGCTTTGCTATTTTTATTTCTCTGTTATTTGATAGCGCAGTCTCGATTGCATCTTCCAATGTTAATTCTTGAGCTAATAATGGCGTCATAAGAATTACAACTAACAAAAAAAGTTTCGGTTTCTTAAAAAGTCTGAGATTATTCATCATGTGTTACTCATTGAATAGTTTATTTAACGTTTTGAATTCCTGTGTATATCAAGTCAATAAAATTCACTAAGCGCTCTTCTAATTTTTTTTGTTCTGATTCCGTTATAAATTTTGAAGTAGTTTTAGAATACTCAAAGAATTCGAGTGCTTGTGTAAATTCTAAAATGATTTTTGCCGTTTCTTCGGCATCATGTTTTCTGAATTCACCGGTACTAATGCCTTCCCTAATAATAGTACTCAGAAGTAATCGGGTGTTCTCAAAAAGCTCTTTATATGATTCTTCGATAATTCTACCAATCTCAAGAAAAGCACCGGGCGTAATATTATACTGTTTGGACTCTTTATATTTTTGTGAGACAATAGTAAGCAGGAATGTTTTAATCTTATTTATTGTACTTTTTGATTTGAGTGAAGCTTTTTCGTAGTCTGTTATTTTAGCCGCATAAATTTCTATGATGATTTCGTTGAATAAGTCTTCTTTGCTTTTAAAATAGTAGTAGATGCTATTTTTTTTTATACCGACTTTTTTTGCAATATCATCTAAAGTAGTTTTATGATAACCGTAATAAGCAATAAAATCTTTTGCCGCTTCTTTAATTTGCTCTTTTTTTTGTTCGTAGTTTTCCGAACTTTTCTTTAACTCAGGACTCATTATCGACTTTTCGAACGATTTACAAAATTGTTCGAAAAATTAAAACAAATGTGTCTGATTTGCAAATTAATTTTTATAATAGCTGAAATTATTCTCGAAGAGCGTTATGCGATTTATGTTTTTTGCCGACAGATGATATTTATATTTCAACATAACAGTACAAAATAAAGTAAGCAAAAAGAAAGAGATTTTTTGATGTCTGATAAAATTGAACTGGTCACAATTTGCGACCAGCCCGGATTTTTCTTTAACTGATTTTAAAAAGTGATGATATCCTAATATTTGAGTTATTAATTTTTATTATACTCATCTATTGCAAGCTTTTCTACTTGCTCTTTCATTTCTTTTGGTAATACAACATTTTCATAATACTTCCCGTCTTTTCCCTTTTGATCGGGAGCCGAAAGGAACAGACCGTTTGAGCCGTTTACTAAACGGAATCCTTTAATAATTATTCCGTCATCGGTTTGTATATCAAGAAACGCAGCAACTTTTCCACCCGAGTTTGAATCAAGTTTATTCATTCTGTAAATTTTCATTAGTACCTCCCTTTGTTTTTAGTAAAGTTATGATTTAAGTTGAACCGATACTCATAATGTTCTTATTTATCTTTCGAACAATTGCAAGCATATGATTCCTATTTTCAAAACTAATTCATTACCATAAATACATTTTGTTCCCTAAAGAAATAAGGTTTTAAAAAGAAATTAATAATGAACAAGCTAATAGTCAACACCTCATTATATTTAATTGCAAATTATATTGCACGAATAGAATTCTTCGTTAACTATTTTTCAACTTCTCACTCAGTCAAACTTTCTATTAAGCAACAACAGAAATTACATTCCTTTTTCTCTTTATTGCGATATTTAGTAGATTTGAAGATATAATTATAGAATTGAATTATCAGTAAGGAGTATATTTATTTTTTGACATACTGGAGTGTTTATGAACAACTGGAATTGGGATATCAGCAGCACAGATTATTTAGAAAGAACGATCAAGCGATGTAAAGAAAACAAAATCATCTTACCAACATTTGAACAGCTTAAACATCCTCACAAAATTCCAAAAGAAATTCAAGAGAAATTAAAATCAATCGATATGCAGGAAGTTCACCCATTAAATCTTTTTAGAATTAATTGGAATAACAATCCAAAAGACGGCTCGATTGGCGGAATAAATTTTTTAGAAATTCCTAAAGAAATTACCGGAGTCAAGCCTAGAATAATCGGCTTAGTTGGTAAACACTTCCCCACAGGTGCACATAAGGTCGGTGCTACTTACGGCTGCCTCGCTCCTTATCTTGTTACCG
>CAYLVF010000266.1:0-4217 GCA_964387045.1 uncultured Melioribacter sp.
TAAATAAAAAGGAATAAAAAATGGATTTACTCGCTCTGATAATGCAAATATATGTTTTTGTGCTTGCAATATTTGTCGGGTTTGAGTTAATAACTAAAGTTCCGCCAACGCTGCATACACCGCTTATGTCGGGTTCCAATGCTATTTCCGGAATCACTATTGTGGGTGCTTTGATTGTAGCTGGTGAAGGACAAAATATGCTTAGCACTGTTTTAGGGTTACTTGCGCTTATCTTCGCAACTATTAACGTTGTCGGCGGATATCTCGTAACCGATAGAATGCTCAAAATGTTCAAAAAGAAATGAGAGATAACACATGCAAATTGTATCTTATATAATTTATCTGCTAGCTTCAGTACTCTTTATTTTCGGTATTAAAAAACTAGGATCTCCTAAGACTGCGCGGCAGGGGAATATGCTCTCTTCGATAGGTATGTTTCTCGCTGTCGTTATCACTTTATTTGACCACATGATTATTACTTATGAGTGGATTATTATCGGATTGATTGTAGGTGCACTTATCGGTTCAACTATGGCTTTGAAAGTCCAAATGACCGGTATGCCGCAGATGGTCGGATTGTTAAACGGATTCGGAGGCGGTGCTTCTGCTTTGGTTGCTCTAGGTGAATATTACAAGGTTGATGCCCCCGCATTTGAAATTAATATCATTATTACTGTTGTGCTTTCGGTATTGATCGGTGCTGTTACTTTTACCGGTTCGATGATAGCATTCGGAAAATTACAAGGTATCGTAACCGGTAAAGTTGTTAAATATCCATTGCAAAACCCGATTAATGTATTATTGTTTTTAGTAACATTAGTTGCCGGTGTATTTTTAGTAATTGATCAATCTCATTCCGAGCTTCTTATCGGTATAGTTGCAATTGCTTTAGTATTAGGCGTGCTTCTTGTTTTACCTATAGGCGGCGCAGATATGCCGGTCGCTATTTCATTACTGAACTCTTATTCCGGAATCGCAGCATCTATGACAGGATTTGTTATTAATAATAACATGTTAATAATTGCCGGTGCTTTGGTTGGTGCTTCAGGTATAATTCTTACATTGATTATGTGCCGAGGTATGAATCGTTCGTTAATGAATGTTGTTCTTGGCGGATGGGAATCCGCAGGTTCTTCCGGTCCTGCCGCAGGCGATGGAACTCAAAAACCTCACAAATCAATTGACTCTGAAGAACTTGCAATGTTATTTGATGCTGCTAGCAGTTGTATAATTGTTCCGGGATATGGAATGGCAGTAGCTCAAGCACAACATGCAATTCGTGATCTTGCAAATATTTTGGAATCAAAAGGTATTAAGGTTAGATTTGCAATTCATCCGGTTGCCGGTAGAATGCCCGGACATATGAACGTGCTTCTTGCCGAAGCTCAAGTTTCATACGATAAACTTTTTGCTCTTGAAGATATAAACGATGATTTCCCGAATACTGATATCGTTTTGGTTATCGGTGCAAACGATGTTGTTAATCCGGCGGCTCGTCATGATAAATCATCTCCGATTTTCGGTATGCCGATTCTTAATGTAGATTATGCAAAAACAGTTATTGTAAATAAACGCTCGATGAACGTCGGTTATGCAGGTATTGATAATGAATTATTCTATCTCGATAATACATTAATGTATTTTGGTGATGCTAAAGGTGCTGTTACTAAATTGGTTAATGAATTGAAAGAGTTGTAAGTATGTAAAACTTATGCATGAACCTGCCGTATCCAAACGGCAAAAGTGAAATGTGAAATGAAAAACTTAATCCCGCTTCGGCGGGATTTTTTTTGAGGCTGTATAAAAAGTCAATATCAAATAAAAAAATCTGTGGAAATCAGTTCAAATCTGCTGCATCAGTGTTCCAACCTTATAATTAACTTCGCTTTTGATACAGCCTCAACCTAATGAAAATATTTATTATACTTAGGATCAAAATTTGAAAGTGAATTCCAAATATGATTAAATACACAAAAATATTTTTACTTCCGCTATTAATTTTATTTTATTCCTGTGGTGAAAATCCGTTCGAGTCTCAACCCGTTGATGTTATAGAAAGGGGAGAGATTGTTAAAATACTTTCGGAGAATGATGTTTCACAATCTGAATTGAACTTGCTGTTTAATGAATTTGATCTTCCGGGTGGTATTGAAATCAATTTAAGAAATGGTATCAAAGTAATTTCTGCCATTTACAGAACAATTGATTATAAAGGCAATCCGGCTGATGCATCAGGACTTTTTGTTATTCCTATCACACAAGATGTCTTCCCTTTAATTAGTCTGCATCATGGTACGCAATCAAAAAGAAATAATGTTGGATCGCAATCATCAATTTATAGTTTGGATGCATTAATTGCCGGCGCTCTTGGTTATGTTGCACTATCGCCTGATATGCTTGGACTTGGAATTTCTACACTTGTTCATCCTTACCATGTTGCTGATGTTAATGCAAATACTTCGATAGATTTTATTCGAGCAGTAAAAAAATATGCATCTCAAAATAATATTCAGTTAAACGGACAGTTATTTTTAGCAGGTTATTCGCAGGGTGGTTATACTGCAATGGCAGTTCATAAAAAAATGCAGAATGAATTATCAAATGAGTTTACAATTACTGCTTCTGCACCAATGGCAGGCGCTCATGATTTATCCGGTACTGCAAGATTTATCATATCAAACAATAATTATGAACGACCGTCGTTTCTTGCATTTATGATCTATTCTTATTCACGGATTTACAACTTAGGTGATTTATCTCAGTTCTTTCAGCATCCCTATCAAAATTTAATACCGACATTGTTCAATGGTTCTTTAACAACCGAAGAAATTGACGGTGCGCTTCCAAAAACATTATCTCAATTGTTTAATTCAAATTTCCTAAATAGTATGAGAGATGGTTCAGAGCAAGTATTAACTAATCTACTCCAACAAAACAGTCTATTAGATTGGGCACCGCTATCACCTGTATTAATTGTTCATGGCAATGCCGATACTTACGTACCATATCAAAATGCGATTACAGCTAAAGAGAGTTGGGAAGCTAACGGTGCTCCTAATGTCGAGTTGGTTACTATTAATGGTGGTACTCATACCTCATCTATTATCCCGGCAATACTAACCGCAATATCATGGTTTGAAGGCTTTAGAATAGAAATGGAAAATTATATTTTTGCTTCGAAGTAAACCGACAAGAAACTTCAATATATTTATTTAACCACAAGGGACACAAAGAATTCACAAAGTTCACGGATTAAATCTTTGTGTCCATTGTGCTTTCTTTGTGAACTTAGTGTTTAATTAAGTTCTTACCTAATAGGTATTGAAATCAAAAATAACTCTTGAGGAGATTCGTTTACCCATACATCTTTTTCTTCATGAGCAGTAACGAAATATTTTGCTGTTACAAAACCGATAATCCCTCCAAGCACAACATCAGATAACCAATGTCTGTTTTCATAAATACGCGAATAACCTGTTAAAATAGCAGGTAGATAACTTACCGCTTTCAAAAAATCAGTATTACTATTTTGAGATAGTACAGTTGATAAAGCAAAAGCAATTGCAGTATGCGCCGACGGCAAAGAAAAATAATCGTTATCAAAAAGATTTAAACCGACATAACTATTATTATCATCAGTAAATTCCGGTCTCTCTCTTCCAAAAATAGTTTTTATTACTTGTGTAGTTGCTAAAGCATAAAAAGTTGATTGAATAATTTCAAAACCCAACTTTTTTTGATACGAATTACTATTTGAGTTACCATTGATAATAAAAAATGTACTTAAAACTAGAGGAGTTAAAGGTTCACCATAAAATCTTCCTGCTAAAATAGGCAATGATGAATTATTGTTTCGATTGTTTTGAGTAAACTCTTTAAAACTATTATCAAATTGCATTGCTGAATAAGTTGCACCGATTGTTAATCCCAAATAAAGAAAATCTTTGCTTTGCCATTTGAATGGAGCAAAATAATAATCAACACCTTCGTTAACGAATTGATTAAAATCATATTTGTTTTGTGCAAAAGATAAATTGGAAAGCAGCAGGGTAATTAAAAGGATTATGATTTTCATAAAAAGATTATTTGGTTGAAGTGTACTTTATAATATCGGCAGCTTCAATTGTAATTAAACCTCCTGCATTAGACTCTTCAAATATTTTTTCAACAACCGGGATAAACGAATTGATTTTCTCTTCACTATCAACAATTTCAAT
>CAYLVF010000267.1:0-4189 GCA_964387045.1 uncultured Melioribacter sp.
TTACTGATGGTTGAACTTTATTGATATCAGCAGAAACATGGTATGTTTTCTTTTCTTGTTCATACAAATTTCTTGAATAATCCAAAATCTCTCTGAAAAGATCGGGTTGTTTTATTGCAGAAGTTTTAAGTGCTTCAAGATAACTTGTACCGGCAGTTTTTACATGAGTTTTACCTCCTTTCAATTTCCCGATTATGTGATAAACCGAAAATTTATCACTGCCTGAATGAAGGCTGATTTTATAAGAACTAAAATATTCGGTTACCGCAAGATGTTTTTTATATTCTTCCTCAAAAGCTTTTAAGTCTCCTTTATAATCAATTCCTTTTTCAAAATCACCAATGAATCGTGGGGCAAGACTAACGAAATTCACACCGAGCCGAATTAGCTCATTTGAGAAAAAGAAATGTTCAAAAGGTGATGTAACCGATTCGGTCTCATCTACTGAAACTTCTATCTCAAAGTCAAGATTTGAATAATTTTTCTGAATATACATATAAAGATTTTTGATATGAGAGATAGCATTACCATATTTCGCATATGCTCTAAGCAGTTCAATTTCAACGGGAGAAATAATTAAACTTTTGGAAACCTCTATAGGTCTTGAAAGATATCTTTGCTCGGCATCCGGGAAAGAGTCTTCAAGTTTCTTCCATGGTAAATCAGCTAACATTTCCAAAAGTGTTTCTTCATCATATTTATCTGCTTCATTATCGACATGTTCACTTGGGTCGAAAGTAAACATTGTAAATCCCGCTTTTGCCATAAGATCAATATCATCAGTAGTTTTAAGATGATCCGCATCGGCACCAAAGCCTCCTGTATATCCTTCTTGGATGACAGACCAAACAGCAGCATCCATTACTTCATCAGGCGTTCTATTAGTTCGCATCAGTTCACGAATAGATTGTTGTGCAAGAATCGGTTTGAATTTCGAGTTGATAAGTGCTCTTAAATGACCCGGGTTTGCAAATCCAAGTCTATCACCAAAACCGAAGGAGTTGTTCAAGCCAATAACCGAGGGATTTGTAAAGGATAATTCTTTCTGTATAGCTTTCCTATTTTTTGTTGATAATTCACATTTCATAATTAATTTATTCGCATCAACAAAGATTCCGTCAAACTGGGATAAGTCATCGCCGGTTTCTGCAATAATATAGAGATACTTATTTATATTTTCCTTAGCAATAAAAAATACTTTCTCTTTACTTTCGAATATCGACTTTGAGTAAACGACCGTTTTAATATTTTGATCAAGATCAAGTTTTACTAAATGATTCGGTTTGGTTTTATCAATTTTCATTTTTTCTTTGATGTTGGCGGCACTCATAAATTCCTCAAATTATTATTTACAACTTGTAAGTTTTCTTAACTAATCCATAAGCAAGCTGATCTGCTATTTCAACTGCTTCTTTTATGCTGATAATATGTTTAGCCGTAAGTTTGGCTAAATAGTTAGCATCTACACGTCTTGACAAATCGTGCCTAGCCGGAATAGAAACGAATGCTCTTGTATCATCATTAAATCCCACGGTATTATAGAAACCTGCTGTTTCGGTAACTAACTCACGATATCGGGTCATTCCTTCAATACTATCAAGAAACCACCACGCCGGTCCAAGTTTCATTGCCGGATAATGACCGGCGAGAGGAGCCAATTCTCTAGAATAGGTTGATTCATCCAAAGTAAAAATTATAAGTGTCAGCTTTGGATTATTACCGTACTTATTGAGCAGCTCTTTTAGATTAAACGTAAAATCCATTTGAACAGGAATATCGCACCCCTTATCGGTTCCAAATTTTTCAAAAACTATGTGATTATGATTTCTATAAGATCCTGGATGGATTTGCATTACAAGTCCGTCTTCAGAACTCATTCTTGCCATTTCCATCAGCATATGTGCGTTAAATAATTTTACATCTTCGCTAGTTGGTTTTTTCTTTAATGCGCGCTGGAAAATTTCCTCGGCTTTTTTACCAGATAGTTCTTGAGTGAACGGAGTATACACCCCATGATCGCTTGATGTTGCACCCATGTCTTTGAAGAATTTTCTTCTTTCTTCTATAGCTTGTATGTACTTTTTATAAGATGTTATTTCATTTCCAAATTTTTCACCCAATCTAATAATATTTGTCATCCACAAGCCGGAAGAAAGATCCGTTAGATTATCAGGTCTAAAACATGGGACAATTTTACCATCCCAACCCGAATTTTTTATTTCCTTATGATACTCTAAATCATCAACAGCGCAATCAGTTGTTGCGAGAATTTCTATGTTAAATTTGTCGAAAAGATTTCGTGGTAAAAATTCGGGTGAATTAATTTTCTCATTAAGTATTTCATATATTTTTAATGCATTAGAACCATTCAATTTTTCTTCAATTCCAAAGACTTTGTTGAATTCATAATCAAGCCAAAGACCAGATGGCGTGCCATTAAAGAGGTAGTAATTTTCCGCTAATATCTTCCATATTTTTCGTGGGTCTGTTTCAACCTTTTCTCCATTTATTGACGGAATACCTAAAGATTCCAAAGAAATACCCTGCGAATAGAGCATTCTGAATAGATAATGATCCGGTATTAAAAATAGTTCGGTTGGATTGGGGAATGGAATATTTTTTGCAAAAATTTTCGGATCTACATGACCATGCGGACTCACGATCGGTAATGCTTTCGTACTTTGATAAATTTCTCTTGCGAATTTCCTTATCGAAGGTTCAGGATCAAAAAATCTGTCTTCGTGTAGGGTGTATATAGACATTACTTACTCCAATATTTTAAAAAATGACTTCGACTGATTGATTGAGTCTGGCTATTATTTCGGACAAATAATTATTGAATTCATCGATGGTTTTTATACCACCGGGTTCCTGTTCCCAAGCGGCAGCAAAATAGTATTTTACTTCACCGTTAGTTGGTGACAAGATTAACACATGACTATCATTAGTTTCAGTTAGTTCAATCAAGTCCTTTTTATTAAACAGAACTGCTATACCTAACTTGTCATTTACAATTTGTTCAGGTTTGTTTGCATCGGGAACAACTTGTTCACCAAAAAGTGAAATATAAGACCAACCATTTTCAATTAAGTTTTGTGAAAATTCAGTGTTTGCATGTTTTGCAAAACCTGTTACAAAGTTATCAGGATGATCAGGAGAGTGTAATTTTACTTCTGTTAAACGGCTTCCGGCTGTAATTGATATTTTTGCATTAAGATCATACTTGGAATCATTAACCAGCCAGCCATAATAATCTACAACAACAGAAGATTTGATAGGACCATTTTCAGATATTTCAATAATTACACTATCTCTTTCCGAGACCATTACAATTTCTTTCTCTGCCAACATTCCGAATGAGCCTATTCCCAAACTATTTCCAACCTTGAAAACATCTTTACCCCATTCTTGCATATTATGATATGAATCATCCTTTGCGTAGATATCATCAACTCCGACATCTTTTAATACAAGCTCGTAAATTTTCTTTCCGAAAATATCTGTTCTGTTTCTCCAATCGATATACATGCGGTATCCAACAATTTCGGATTCCCAACCGGGACCTTCATATTTAAATAAAGCATTATGATCGGTATGATCATCCGGAATTCTAATTTTCGAAAAGTTTTGAAATCGACCTCCCATATACTTCCCATTTTTATAATCGTAATCGACTTTCATTGCAATTTCGGCATAAGTTCTAGGAGGATACTTTAAATTCAGTTTCCCTTCTTTTAAATAGGTGATTTTAATTCTTTTGCTGGCAGCTGGTTCAAGATGAAGTGCAAACCCGGCAAAATTATTATCAATAATCTGATAGGGAAGTTCTGTTTCTCCATCGAATATTCTAAAAGCATCAATGTTGAAATCACGATATTTTTCTTTCAGTATATTAAGGTCTATTAAAACGAACTCCGATTCTCTTACAATATTAGTGGGATTATGAACAGCAAGAGATATGGTTCTTTCATTTGTATCACCGCATGAAATTATGAATAACGTTATTAATAAAAGTATAGCATTTTTTTTCATTTCATTTCTCAAATTAATTGTTATTGACCAGCCAAATATTCATCGTAGTTTACTTCTGTTCTGTTTTCTGCTGACTCATATACGGCTTTAACAAATGCAAGTGATTTTAAACTTTCTTCACCTGATACAACCGGTTTTTTATTATTTATTATTGCAT
>CAYLVF010000268.1:0-4185 GCA_964387045.1 uncultured Melioribacter sp.
TTTTAATGCGATGGGATTACTTCCGCGGGGTCATGTTGTTGAAGTAGATAGAACCGGTTTAGTTGGTCAGTTTATCGGTGAGACTGCTCAGAAAACTGAAAAAGTAATTAATGAATCAATTGGCGGCGTATTGTTCATTGATGAAGCTTATACTCTTTCAAAAAAAGGCGGCAGCGGTCAGGATTTCGGTCAAGAAGCAATTGATGTTTTATTAAAAAGAATGGAAGATAAAAAAGGTCAGTTTATTGTTATTGCTGCGGGTTATCCCGATGAGATGCAGAATTTTATGATTTCAAATCCCGGCTTAAAATCACGATTTACACGCACATTCATTTTTGAAGATTACACTCCCGATGAATTACTTTCAATATACAATAAGCAATTAGAAAAGGAAGAATATGCAATAAAAGATGATGCTAAAGAAATTGTAAAAAAACATCTTCTTAATCTTTATAGGAAACGCGACAAATCTTTCGGCAATGCAAGACTATGTATTCAATTTTGGGAAGACTCAAAAATTAATCTCAGTAAACGCTACTTGAGTTTGGATGAAGAAAAACGTAACAAAGAACAGATGACAACAATTTTTGCCGAAGATGTAAAACGGCTTCTTGTTGAAGATACAACCGACGATGTAAAAATCCCTATTAACGAAGAAGAGCTTAACGATGCGTTAAAAGAACTCAATAATCTGGTGGGAATCGATTCTGTAAAGAGTGATATAAAAGATACCGTTAAACTTTCGCGATATTATCATGAACTTAATGAAGATGTAAGCGATAAATTTTCATCACATATTTTGTTCGTAGGAAATCCGGGTACCGGGAAAACAACAGTAGCAAGAATTATAAGCCGTATTTACTCAGCTCTCGGTATATTGAAAAAAGGTCACATGATTGAAACCGATCGCCAGGGAATGGTGGCAAGTTATGTGGGGCAGACGGCAGAGAAAACAAAAACACTGATCGATAAAGCTATCGGCGGAACATTATTTATTGATGAAGCTTATGCACTTGTTAAAAAAGATGACAGCGGAAGTGACTTTGGTAAAGAAGCGATTGATGTGTTGATCAAAAGAATGGAAGACGACCGAGGAAAATTTATCGTTATAGCTGCCGGGTATACCGATGAAATGAAAAATTTCTTAGAGAGTAACCCCGGTTTGCAATCACGATTCACTAAGTCTTTTGTTTTTAAAGATTATAATCCTGACCAACTAATGGAAATAACCCTCCGTAATTTAGATGAAGTAAATCTTAAACTTTCAGATGAAGCAAAAGAAAAATTATTGCTTTATTACAATGAACAATTCAGAAACAGGGATAAAAATTTCGGTAATGCGAGAATTGTCCGGACAGTAGTTGATAAAGCAAAACAGAATTTACTACTCCGCAAAGCCGATCATAAAGATTCTGAACCAAAGCTTGATGAATTCTTAATAGTATTCGATGATATTAAAGATATAATCTCGACTGAAAGTTCTACCGAAAAATTTGTTGTTAAGAGTGACCCGGAAAAATTAGAAAAAGAATTACAAGAATTAAACTCGCTAACGGGATTAGAATCTGTTAAAACTAATGTCGAAAAATTAATCAGTTCACTTAAAGTAGCAAAGTTAAGAAAGCAGGAAGGCTTAAAAGTAATGGAAAGGAGTCTGCATTCGGTTTTCGTCGGGAATCCCGGAACCGGCAAAACTACCGTTGCTAGAATTTTGAGTAACATATATAAACAACTTGGCTTATTAGAAAAAGGTCATCTTGTTGAAGTGGATAGAGCCGGTTTGGTTGCGGGTTACCAAGGACAAACGGCAATCAAAACAAACGAAGTTATTCAACAGGCTTTAGGCGGTACTCTTTTTATTGATGAAGCATATACTTTGTCGCGTGGTGTAAATGATTTCGGTCAAGAAGCCATCGATACTTTGCTGAAAAGAATGGAAGATTACCGTGGTCAGTTTGTTGTTATTGTAGCAGGTTATCCTGAGGAAATGAAAAAGTTTGTTAATTCCAATCCCGGTCTACAATCACGATTTGAAAACTTTTTTGATTTTGAAGATTACAATGCTCGTCAACTTTTAGAAATATCCGCAGAAATTGCGGTACAGCATGGCTACAATTTAGATGAAGGTGCTTTGCAATTATTACTTGAAATTTTTGAAAATCTTTATTCAACTCGTCAAAAGAATTTTGGGAATGCACGAACAGCAAAAAATATTTTATACAAAGCGATCAGTTTCCAGGAAGAAAGAATTTCTCAAATGTTTGAACACAGTAAAGAAGATTTAATGACAATACGTTTTGAAGATGTACAAAAAATTAAAAATGAGCTTTTCAAATAATCCCGCCCAACTTTATGTTAGAAATAAAGGACTTGACAAAATCATTCGGCAGTTTTAAAGCAGTCGATAACATTTCTTTAACCACAACCACCGGCGATCTATACGGATTTCTTGGACCAAACGGTGCCGGTAAAACAACTACAATAAAAATTATAACAGGGTTATATTCGCCGACAAGCGGCAGTGTGGAAGTTGACGGATTTGATATAACTAAAGACCATATAGAAGTTAAAAAAAGAATTGGATTCGTGCCTGATCAACCGTTTTTGTATGAAAAATTAACCGGGAAGGAATTTCTGTTTTTTTCGGGTGGTCTTTATAAAACTCCAAAAAACAAATTGAAAATAAAGGTCGATGAGTTAATTAATAAACTCAATATCGGTGAATGGATAAATAAAAGAACAGAAGAATATTCGCAAGGTATGCGTCAACGAATTACAATTGCCTCTGCACTCTTGCACGAACCGAAATTAATCATTGTCGATGAACCAATGGTAGGGTTAGATCCGCAAAGTTCTCATATAATAAAAAAACTCTTCAAAGAATTGACAAACAACGGCACAGTTATTTTTATGTCAACTCATTCGCTTAATGTTGTTGAAGAAATCTGCAATAAAGTTGCTATCATTCATAAAGGTAAAATAATTTTTAATGATAATATTGACCAACTTTATGAAATAAGAAAAGACATGGATAGAAATATCGAACAAATATTCATACAATTAACAAACTAATGTCTGTAATCTACCACATACTTAAATACAAACTTCTTTCATTTATTAAACTAAACATTTCTATTAATGCATCTTCCGTTTTAAAGAATACCGGAAGTTTTATTGTTTATTCACTTTTTGCCGTCGGTGCTTTTTTCTTTTCCTACAATATGATTAAGTATTTACTTGAGACGATGAAAATCGGTTTGTTCTTACTGCATGAATTTCTTTCTATTACGCTTTTCATTTTTTTCATTGCGGTTAATATCGGTAATATTATCGTTTCCTATTCTACTTTATATAAATCCGATGAAGTTAATTTTTTATTTCACAAACCGGTTGCCCCTTCTGATATTTTTATAATAAAATTTTTCGATAACTTTTTTTACAGTTCATCCACTCTTATCTTAATCTTGCTTTCTATATTAGCCGGGTATGCACATTATTTAGATTTATCTGTTTGGAAGGTAGCAACTTTGTTCTTGTTTAACTTCGTCCCCTTTATGCTATCATCGGCTGCATTAGGAATTATAATTCTTTTAATTATTGTAAAATTGTCAACGTTGATCGGAGCAAGAATTGTTGTATCGATTTTAGCTTTAGGATATTTGTCATCGTTATTCATTTTCTTCAGAACAATTTCCCCGGTTGATTTAGTTAATCAAGTAATGCAATATTATCCAAATATTGATCTCTATTTCGGTTACTTATTGCCGAGGGAATTAAAATACTTACCAAATCATTGGCTTTCTGAATCACTCTATTGGGTTGCAAGAGATAATTTTACAGCTGCCGGTAAGTATTTTTATCTTCAGATTATTTTTTCTCTATCGCTTGTAATAATCGCAATTTTCTTGGGAATGAAATGGTATCACAAAACATGGTTTTATTCGTTTAGATTAAGGGGACAAAACTCCAAAGCAGATTTGGATAGAATATTTTCTTTTAAGAATGATTCAATACTTTCATCGATAAACGAATCAATTTTTAAGAGAGAATACCATTTATTTATGCGCGAGCCGACACAAGTTTTCCACTTAATTATTTTATTGTTCTTGATTGCTATTTTTCTTTCAAGCGTTTCTAGTTTAACACGATTGGGGGGAATAAATATTTTCCTGCAGAATGTAATTT
>CAYLVF010000269.1:0-4184 GCA_964387045.1 uncultured Melioribacter sp.
TTTTTTCCCCTTACTTAAATAACTCGAAATTCCATTTCACGCTGAACCAATACAGCACCGGTATTTTAACAATATCGCCATCTTTTATAAAGTCTCCAAGTATTGCTGTTTCACCATCTGTAGTAGGTATTATAGGTGTTACATATCCAAGTTCAATCCTTTCCCATCCGCTCAATGCATAAGTTTCACCACCCATAATACCCGTATAGTTTGAATGACCGGCACCAAATAAATAATGCCCGTATTCATGAGCGCATCTTTCTATTAAATCATAATGACCTCTTAAACCCTGCCTTACGGTTATTCCCGAACCTCTGCTTCCAAATAATCCTCTAATTTCAACAATATTTCCGCTTTGGGTTGTATCGTTTGTTATAAAATTATTGCTGAAGCCCAAGTGTGCGATAGCAGTAAAATTTCCAAACCATTCATCGGGATTTCGATAAATAATATAAATCATATCAACAAGATTATCTGCATCGGAGGATGAAAACACAAATTGTCCTGATTCCAGTTTCCAATTATCGTATCTGCTGAAATCAACATTTTCGTCTATTGCTGCTAATACATCAAGATTACAATGAGAATAATTTTTCCCGTTTTGAGAATAATAATTTTCAGATGGTAATATTACCAGCTCCGGATAAACATCGCCTATGAAGTCAAAATTATCCATAGACATATCCGCCCAGTAGTCTGAGAAGGTTATATTCCTATAATTAGAAGAAGGAGATGAATCAATAAAATCATATGCCCATACCGGTAATGAGTCTAATGGCCATGCTGCATCTGCTCTTGTATCACCTTCAAATTGAACAAATATGAAAAGGGTTCTAAAATATTCACCGGGTTGATTTGACGAAGGCTTATATAGCCCGCCTGAAAGAGCTGCTTCTTCTCCACCTGGAACGGAGAGTGTTTGACAAACAAAATCATCATGAGGTTCTGCGCTTACAGCAATACAGATAAACCAGAACACTGTTGAAATAAGTAAAAATAATTTTTTAGTCATTTCCTTTCCTTATTTTGAAATTATACTTCAAGATTAAGGATACCAGCCTGTTCATTAATGTTTTGAATTAATTATCTTATTTTCTAGGTAAGCACTCCTTTTGTTATTAATTGTTCTATCTAAGCAGTTGCATTTTTTTTGTGCCGATGAATTTTGTTGCTTTCATCACATACAAATACGTTCCGCTTGCTAGGTTTTCGGCATTAAATTCTATTGAGTATTTCCCGGGTTGTTTATAACCGCTTACTAAAGTTTTTATTTGTTCACCTAGTATGTTAAACACCTCCAAGTTTATATAATCTCCTTTCGGTATTTCATATTCTATCTTTGTTGTCGGGTTAAAAGGATTTGGATAGTTCTGTGATAAGATAAATTTACTTGGTAAGTTATCTTCTTCGACACCAACTACTATAAACGATGTATCTCCATAAACCTCACCATCTATTACACAACCTCGCAACGAAGATAGTAACCAACCAAAATCTGATGAACTCAAACGCCCGAACTCTTCTGTCCAATATGTATCTAAGATTACCAACCCACCGGCTTCATTAATAGTGAGATATTTTACTGTTGTCTCTTTACCGAATACAATTTTTTTTAAAGTGTCTTGAATTGTGTATAAAGCAGTATCTGAAGAGTTATAACGAGAAGGAATTGCCCAGGAATCTCCTTTTATGGCATTTTTTTTATAATAAAGCAATTCATGATTAGGTGCAGGGTAACTTGTATCTCTTCGAACAACGTAATAACCATCTTGCCTTAATCTCACATATGAGAAATAATTTATGTTTCCCTGATTGGATTCTCTTAATAATTTAAAGTAAGAGATATTATCAATTATCACATTTGTATCAACAACAGTTGTCCTTGATACTCCTGGATAATTATCATATATCCAAACATTACCAAGCTGTAGAGGTACAACTTCCTGTGCGGTTATAGTCATTTTTAGTAACATTAGTATGGCGATTATCGTAAATTTTTTCATAACCCTTTTCCCTTGCAGTTTATTTTGTAACTAACATCTTTTTTGTTTCAATTAAATCTGTTGTTTTTAGTACATATAAATACGTTCCGCTTGCTAGGTTTTCGGCATTAAATTTTATTGAATATTTTCCAGGTTGTTGATAGCCGTTTACTAATGTAATTATTTTTTCTCCAAGAATATTGAACACTTCCAAAGTTATGTAATCTCCATCTGGTACTGTATATTCAATATTTGTTGAAGGATTAAATGGGTTTGGATAGTTTTGATAAAGTTCAAAAGTGGTTGTTAATTTTTCAATTTCATCATTTACTGATGTAACTAAAGAGGTATCTCCATAAACTACACTATCTATTAGACAGCCCTTTAACGAGATGTTTCCTCCACCCTCAACCTCTTTGAATATCAAACCAAACTCCTCTGTCCAATATTCATCTGAAGAAATAAAATCAGATTCTATAATAAGATACTTTATTATGACCGGAATACCCCATATAACTATGGTTGTAGTGTCCTCAACACTAAATCTTACTGTTTGTCCGGTTTCTTCTTGAATTTCCCAGCTATCCCCCTTTTGAGCATTTTGCTTATAGTATATAAGTTCATTATTGGGCTGGTTTAATGATGAATCAACACGCTGAACATAGAAGTTGTCATCCCTGAGTCTCAAATATTTAACTTGATAAGTGGGAGTTTCTTTAGTGACCTTAAAATATAATGAACTATCAATAGTGAAAAGTTTGTTATCAACAACATATTTCCATCTATCGGATTGATCAAGGTTATCTCCATAAACCCAAAAGTTATTGTAATTAAGCGGTGCAACCGGCTGACTAAAAGTTTTCATCAACGTAATAGAAAAAACAAATAAAAGTATGTAACTGTTTTTCATTTAGATTTCCTTGGCATTATTTGATACTATTTTGCAGAACCATTTTCATTGTTTTTGTTGTATTGTTTATTGTTAATCGATAGGAGTAAATACCGCTTGTAAAAAATAATAATTAAACATAACCCTCACCGCAAGTCTTTTGTTATTAAAGAGGGAGGAGTCTTATCCTAAAATACAATTTTAATTTAAAGAAGCACGCTAAATATTTATAAATTCTTACTTTCACATATTTGAGAGATGGGGGGGATATTGTGACTGTTTGATTTTAAATGTAATCGTGTTTATGAACAAATCCTAATCCGTTAGCTAACGCACTAAACAAATTCTAAATCGTAAATTCGAATATTTCCGGTTTGCTTCCATACTTTTTTCTTTTATCTCAAATCTTGATACTCAAATCTAAACCTACATTAATCCTTGAGGGTCAATATCGATTATTAATTTCACATCACGGAAACGCGATACTTTATTAAATTCAATGAATGTAATGAAAACAGCTTCGCGTAATTTTCTTCCGTTTGGGTCTGTATCCCTATTACTTTTTACAAGCAGATGATAACGAAATTCACCCTTTAGTTTATGAATTATTGCTTCATTCGGTGGAGTGATATTTATACCGCTGCTTTTCTTTTTGAGTATTTCATAAAATTGTTTGATTGCATTTTTAGATCGGTTATCGTTGGCGTCTTTCGTTTCAATTAAACATAAACGCGTAAACGGCGGGTAACCTCCTTGCTTACGTAACCCGATTTCCTTTTCATAAAATCCGTCGTAATTATTTTGCAAAACCTTTTGCAGAACAAAGTTGCTTTTATTTGTTGTTTGGATTAATACTTGTCCCGCGACTTTACTTCTGCCGGCTCTGCCCGCAACTTGAGTTAGCAATTGAAAAGTTCTTTCATCTGCGCGGAAATCCGGAATCCATAAAGTTGTTTCCGCAGAAATTACCCCAACTAAAGTAACATCTGAAAAATCCAATCCTTTAGAAACCATTTGTGTGCCGACAAGAATATCAATCTCTCCTTTTCTGAAATTGTTAAGTATGTAACTCAACTTTCCTTTTTTATTTATGCTGTCGGAATCAATTCTTTCTATTTTAGCGTTGGGAAAATAAAATTCAATTTCATCTTCAACTCTTTGCGTACCGGTTCCGAAAAATTTAATTTTTATTGAACCGCAAACCGAACAAGCTTTTGGAACTTGTCTAACATTGCCGCAATAATGACATTGAATAATATTTTTGTTGATATGATAAACCATCGGTACGGAACAATCGGTACACATTTCTATAT
>CAYLVF010000270.1:0-4171 GCA_964387045.1 uncultured Melioribacter sp.
CCAAATCCGCTTAAAAATATATACAAAACAGAAAGTCAGTTTAAAAGTATCAACTTCGGATTTACCAAACTTGAAAAAATAAAAGGTAATATCGGTTATTTGAAACTGGACGGATTTGCACCACAACACGCAGCAAAGGATTACGCCGATCTTGCAATGAAATATCTTTCAACTTCAGATGCCGTGATAATTGATTTGAGTGAGAACAACGGAGGCAGTCCTGATCTTGTTCAATACATTTGCAGTTATTTTTTCGAAGAACCGACACATCTTAATAGTCTTTATAACAGAGTCAGCAACGATACAGCCCACTTTGTATCGCTGGAAAAAGTTGGCGGACAGAAAATGCCGGATATACCGTTGTTCGTATTAACAAGCAGTAAAACATTTTCCGCCGGAGAAGAATTTGCATACAACATTCAGACACAAAAAAGAGGAACGCTTATAGGTGAAACTACCGGAGGAGGAGCTAATCCGGGTCAGCTATTTAATGTTACGAAAAATTTAGGGGTTTTCATCCCGACCGGAATGGCGATTAATCCCATAACAAAAACAAATTGGGAAGGAATTGGCGTAAAACCGGATATTGAAACTACAACCGAAGAAGTTTTGGAAAAAGCAATAACTCTTGCAGAACAATCCGCTGAAAAATATAAAACAGAGAAAGATAAAATAATGCTTAACTACATCGATGAAATTAATTCTAAAATCGAAGAAGCCGAAAAATTGTTTGATGAAAACAAAGAAATACAAAAAGCAGCTTCAATAATAAAAGATGCGTTAGATCTTGGCTTAAGGGAAAATCTTATTGATGAAATGTTTATAAATTTTTTAGGATACCAAAAATTATTCGATGAAAAATATTCAATGGCTGTTGAGATTTTTAAGTACAATGTAAATGCTTTTCCAAATACGGCAAATACTTACGACAGCCTTGGCGAAGCTTATTTGAAAATCGGTGATAAAGAAAACGCAATAATTAATTACGAGAAAGCTTTAGAGCTTGACCCCAAAAATAAAAATGCAAAAGAAATGTTAATAAAACTTAATAACGAATCTTAATTTAAAAGGAGAAATTACATGAAAATTATTTCGATCATTATTCTGCTGTTCTACATACAAGTTAATTCTCAAACAAAATTTGATAAAATAGATGGTATTATAAATGAAGCTTACGAAAAGGATATTTTTTCGGGTGTTGTATTGATTGCCGACAAGAGCAAGACCGAATATTTAAAAGCTTTCGGTTATGCGGATTGGGATAATGGTATAATCAATCAAACGGATACGAAATTTAACATCGGTTCGATAGGGAAACTATTTACACAAATACTTATCACACAGTTAATTCAAGAAGAAAAATTGAATCTTTCCGATAATCTCAAAAATCTATATCCGGTTTTCAATAATGAATCAGATGAAAAAATAACCGTAAAAATGTTGTTGACTTTTTCTGCCGGGCTCGGAGATTACTTACAGTTAACCGAGTTTCGTCAGGAGCCGAACCGTTTTAGAAATGTTGAAGATCTTATATTATTAATTGCAAAACAACCCTTGCTTTTCGAACCGGGTACATCAACCAGGTATTCGAATTCAAGCTATGTAGTTTTAGGTGGAATAATAGAAAAGTTAACCGGGAAATCATATTATGATGTGCTGAAAGAACGCATTCTCAATCCTCTTGGAATGAATAACTCCGGGTTTATTTATAAGGATGATCAAGTTGCGAATAAAGCAAAAGGATTTTTAGTAACTCCGACGGGTAATAAGGAATCAACATACGAAAGGATGCCGAACATTCCGACACCGGCAGGAGGAATGTATTCTACTTCAGAGGATATGCTGAAGCTGGATAGATCACTTATTAATGATAATATTCTCTTAGAGGATGAATTTAAAGTTCTTCTTCACAGCAGGTTCAACGAAGACGAAAATTTGACTTGGACGGAATTATTGAAACTCCCCGATTTTGGGTTAGGTGTAGCGGGAGGTTCACCGGGATGGAATGCGGTATATGATCAAAATGTTGCAAGCAAATATTCCGTAATAATTCTTTCCAATATTGATCAAGGTGCAGAAGCTTTAATTAAAAGAATTAATGCAATCTTAAAAGGCGAAAATTATCAACCGCTTAGATTGGATTTAGGGAGATACATCTTTACTGTTATTAAGGAAAAAGGGACTTCAGATTTCGTAGAAAATTATAAAGAATATTTATCAGAATACAATATAGTTAATGATAGAATACTGAATAGAATCGGCTACCAATTTCTTTATGAAGGTCTTAATGATGAGGCAATTGCAATATTCACAGTAAATGTAAAATGTTTCCCTAATATTGGAAATACTTACGACAGTTTAGCCGAAGCTTATTTGAAAATCGGTGATAAAGAAAACGCAATAATTAATTACGAGAAAGTTTTAGAGCTTGACCCCAAAAATAAAAATGCAGAAGAAATGTTAAATAAACTTAAATAGAAGTGAGTTAATAATTCTACATCATTATTCGGGAGGTTAAAATGGAAGATCAGCTTCGATTTCACTATTTTCATCTACTTCATTTTGAGAAAAACTTTTATGAAAAGACTGATTCTGCTGTTGACGGTAATTTTATTATCCATACCCGCAAACGCTTCTTTGAAAATTAACGGGTATGATCATCAAATTGTTTATTGGACATTCGATCACCAGTTCGACAAATCGCTTGAACTCATTGAACAAAAAATAAGTGAAGACCCTCAAAAACCGAAGTATTATTTTTTAAAAATATTTGCTCTGTCATTAAAAAACCTTGCCGATGCTGACCGGTTCAATTTTGAGAAAAGATATGAATACCGAAATCAGAAAAACGAAGAGTTGATTAAGTTTGCCGAATCGGTAGTGAAAAAACTAGAGCGTGTTGAAATGACTACCGAAAATCAATTCTATCTTGCAAATATCTACGGTTACCTTGGAAGAATGCATACGGCATCAAGATCATTTTTTGCTGCATTTCAAAACGCAAAAAAAGGAAAGACTTTAATTGAAGAACTTGTTAAAACTGATCCCGAGTTATATGACGCATATCTTTTACTGGGAATGTTTGAATATTATACAGATCGTCTCAGCGGGTTGACGAGATTTATTCTATCGGTTTTAGGATTGTCGGGGGATAGAGAGACAGGGTTGAAATATCTGAAACTTGCTCACTTAAAAGGTGAACTCACAAGACCAATGGCAGAAATTATTTTGGGCGAAACATACACGGCACAAGAATCCAATCACTTTGAAGCGGTCAACTATTTCAATTTGTTAATTAGAAAATATAAGAACAACGCAAGTTTTTATGATTGGTATGTTCGTCTTCTATTACAGCTTAACAGGTTGAAAGATGCAGAAGAATCCATTATTAACGATACTAATAATCATGTTTGGGGGTATACTAAAGCTAACTTTTATTTTAAAAACGGTGATTATGAAAAAGCAATCGAGCTTTTTAATCACTTAATAGAAACGAAAGATTTCAAATGGCGTTCCGCTTATGAAAATTCTAAATATCTTCTTGCGGCGGCTTTGTTATTAATAGATAAACCTTCTTTAGAGTATGAAAAAGAATTAAACGAACAAAAAAGAAAAATTTATGATGAGTTGAAAAACAATTTAACGGCAGCAAAAGAAATTTTCAGTTATGCATCTTCAATCGGAAGAATGGATGAAAATATTAATACTAATCTTTCTTCAATCGGGACCATACCAGAAAACGGTTTTTTGCGTGCCATGTATGAATTTTATACGGGTGTTTTCTTTTTTAATTTAAGAGATGCGGATAGGGCTGATAAGTTCTTAACAAATGTTTCAAAAAATAGAAATTATTTTCAGAACGAAGCTGCAGAGTATTTATTATACATGTATAAACATATGGTTCCGACTCGGCAGCAGCTCGCCCAGTTGGAAAAAATTATTAATGACCTGGATAATGACAATCTGCGGTTTTCGTTTATGGATTTAAAAAAATAGTATATTTAATTCTTAGTGGATTATTTCTACAAAGATTCGGGTTGTTAATTTATACAGAACTTTGGATGTATTGATAGATTGATTATAAACGTCTTTGACGTTGACTATAGATTTAAAACAAAATTATAAACAACCCAAAGGAAACCATGCCGGTAGAAAAAACAATTAAACAAGA
>CAYLVF010000271.1:0-4171 GCA_964387045.1 uncultured Melioribacter sp.
CTTGATGAGATCGATTCTTCTTTAATTTCTACAACTTCCATTCTTCCGTCAACTTTTCCGGTTTTATCACGAGCAATGATTAACATCGGAAAAAATCCTCCGGACGAAAGATCTTTATACCATTTCGGCATATCTTGTTCGCCCATCGGAGTTGACATAAAAATGAATTCACCTAAACCTTTTGCAGCCCATACTTCTGTTGTGTGTTCTTCATCATCAAAAATCCATTTCTCAGATGAGTAACCAAGAATGTCTTTTGTCTCACCTGTTTTAACAGGTTCATTAAAATCTTCACCTTCTTGTTCCATTTCGTCATAGTCATCCATATTAAATTCCATATACATGTTTTGCTGCGGCATCAACATGTAAGTTTTTCCATCTTTAAAAAGAACGGCACCACCCATAGCGCCTTCCATCTCAGGTTCCATTCTTACACTTTCACCTTTTTTAAAATATTTCATAAACATAGTTTCGCCTTCGCTTTCCATCTTGTATTTAACGAATCCTTCAAACCCCTGCCCTGAAAGGACAATCGAAAATAATAATAGAGCGAGTATAATCTTTACAAATTTCATTTTTCCTCCTTTAGTTAGTAGATTTTAATATAAAAAAAAGAATACTTATAGAAAAATCAATTACACACTTTGTGCTCTTGACAACATTAAAAAGGACATAGAATGAAAATACTGGTTACCGGCGGTGCGGGTTTTTTAGGAATTAACTTAATCAGATATTTACTTAAAAAAAATTATGAAGTAGTTTCACTCGATTTGGCAAAATTTGATTACCCCGATGTAAAAGACAATATTAAAATTGTAACCGGCGATATTAGAAATGAGAAAGATGTTTTAGATGCAATTGAAGGATGTGATATTGTTATTCATTCCGCAATGGCGCTTCCGCTTTACGAAGAAAAAGAAATTATGACAACGGGAATTGACGGGACAAAACTGCTGCTCGAAATTTCAAAACAGAAAAATGTAAAAAGATTTATTCATATTTCATCTACTGCCGTGTACGGTATACCCGATCATCATCCGCTATATGAAACAGATAAACTTGACGGAGTCGGTCCTTACGGTAAAGCCAAAGTAAAAGCAGAAGAAATTTGTGAAGAATACAGAAAAGAAGGAATGTGTGTACCGATATTAAGACCAAAATCTTTTATCGGTCCTGAAAGATTGGGCGTGTTTGCTTTATTTTATGATTGGGCTTTAACAGGGCATAATTTCCCAATGATCGGCAGTGGTAACAATCGTTATCAATTACTTGATGTGGAAGATTTGTGTGAAGCAACTCATTTAACTATGATCCTACCCGAAGAAAAAGTAAACGATACGTTTAACATTGGTGCGAAAGAATTTACAACGATGCGCGAAGATTACCAGGCTGTTCTTGATTATGCAGGACACGGCAAGAATATTGTTGGCTTACCTGAAAAACCGATTATATGGACACTCAGATTTTTGGAAGCATTAAAACTTTCTCCACTTTACAAATGGGTTTATGAAACCGCATCTAAAGATTCATTTGTTTCAATTGAAAAAGCCGAAAATGTAATTGGCTATTCACCAAAATACTCAAACAAAGATGCCTTGATAAGAAATTACAAATGGTATCTCGACAATTTGGAATCGTTCCAAAATCAATCTGGTGTTTCACACAGAGTGCCGTGGAAGCAAGGAATTTTGAAGATGGGTAAGATGGTGTTTTAGTTTCTATATTCATTTTTTGTAGAACATAAATGGCTCGCAAAATTTCTTGTGTGTCATAAATGTCACACAAAATTATTTGTGGGGGTGTAAAGACCCCGCAAATTCCTAAAGAGTTAAGGATAGCAAAAGAACCTTTTGTGTTTCGTCAATGATAAACAAATCAGATTGTGTATTCTCCATGATTTACAAATCGATAATTACTAAAAATAACATGTCGATATTTCCTCAAAATTTCGATACGTACTTAAGACATGTCGAAATCATCGGGTGTTTATCGATAAGCATTTTGCAAATTGACCCAAAACTTTTAGTTATTCTTAACGAAGAATATTGCGTAACTTGTATTTCAAATAATTAACAAAATGGTTTTTTTAATGGAAGAAAAGATTCTAAAAGAAAAATTAGTAAACGAACTCTCAATCGAAGTTATTGCAAAAAGTATTATTAAAGAGGCAAAAGAAATCGGTTTTCAAAAAGGTGATTATTTAAAACTTGCAAACTTGCTTCTAGATAGTGCAATAAAAATTGATACCGGCGCACAAAACGGGAATAACGGGAATTTCGTTAAATATAGTTCAGGTGTTAAAGTCAATTTACCTTTACAAGGCGAAAATATTATCGTACGGGAATTCGAGAAGAAATCGGATGCTGACAATCTTAAACAATGGATGAATGATGAGATCGGTAGATATTTTATATTAACAAGAGCTAACACAAGAGCTTATAATGTAGATAGATTAATTGAAGATGAAAATCATATTCTGGGCATTATTGCTTTGCCCGATAATACCCCCGTAGGATTGATGGCATTTCTTGATTACGATAAGGAACAAAAGAAAGGTGAATTAAGAAAATTAATCGGTGAACCGGCTTACCGCGGTAAGGGTTTCGGCAAGGAAGCAACTAAACTTTGGATCCAATACGGAATCTCAAATTTGGGTTTACAAAAAATTTACTTAAATACTTTGCAGACGAACGTTCGCAATATAAGATTAAACCAAGCATTAGGTTTTAAAGTAGAAGGTGTGTTAAGAAATGAGTGTACAATAGACGGTAAACAATATGATTTGCTGCGTATGGGTCTTGTTGTATAATTAGATTCTTATCAACTCAACGCCGGTAAAATCACAAAAGTATTCCAACTCTTGCAATAAATCTCCATAAACAATAACGTGATGATTACCTAAAGTATTATTCATCCAGCGTTCAACATCACCATCAATTCTAATTTTTGCTTGTGTTCTGCAAAGATGTTCGTCCTTCATATCGCTTTCAACTATATGTCCGGTTACTGCAGTAATTCTATTGAACTGACTTCCCATTCTTAAAATAGTTACTCTCGATGATTTTAACGGACCTCTAATAGCAGTGCTTTTTCCCGATTCCATATGAGTAGTTAATTCGGCATTGCTTCGATCAGCCAGAAATGATGAAGGAACGGTACAATGTGCAAACACAATTTCGTTTTTTTCTTTTTTGATTGAAGAGGGATTAGCCATCCAAACAGGTTGACTGCTTAATTGTTGGGCTAACATCATCGTAAAAGTTGTGGGAATATCGCCTTCGCAGCCGGATGGAATACCACCATCGTTGCAAAGACTTATTCCCATACATGCTGTATAATTGTAAGAAAGTAAATCAAAACATCTTACTGATAATACATCTAATTTTGATTCAGCAATTATCGATTTTAACGCATAATAGACTTTTGCCGAATCGATCAATGAATCATTATCAACAAGAATTTTATTAAAACCCGATTTCCAATTTTCAATAATTTCTTGTGTGCTTTCTACATTTATTTTATCAACTTCAGCAACGAGATTGTTTACATCTATTTTGATTAGATTTGTTTTAAAACCTCCAAAACCGTTAAAGTTCTTTGATGTCAATAACCAATCGGAAGGTTCGCCGATTAAACCGAAACGTGCATTGTCGATTTTATAGATAGTTCTTATTACGTCGCAAAAAATTCTTGAAGAGATAATTTTTTCTAAATCATTCTCGCAGTATGATATCTTAACCGGGAACTTTTCTTTAAGCGAAGCATAAGCTTCAAGCGATGAGGCAAATGAATTACGCTTATGATCTGCTAATATTAACACCGGTGATTTGCATGATTCAATTATTATGCTTATCAAATCTTCCGTGCCGCCGGAGGAATTTAAAATTATTGAAGCATCCTCTTTATTCGATTCATTTTGAAAATATTTTCCTAAAATTTCTGCAGAATTAAAATATCCTTGAAAACTTATTTCAGTTATACCTTCTAACAATTTTTCAACTGATGTAGTAGTTACCTTTTCTAGTTGAGTAACATCTTCTAATCTTGTTCCGACAGAGTATAGATTAACCATTATTAAAAATCCCAAAATTACCTATGCAAGAATAAGAAAATAATTTCTTTCTTATTCCGTTTCTATTTCATAGATTTGACGCCAATTTTATTATTTACA
>CAYLVF010000272.1:0-4165 GCA_964387045.1 uncultured Melioribacter sp.
GAAAATATGGGTGCACAGATGGTTCGTGAGGTTGCTTCTAAAACAAGTGATGTTGCCGGTGACGGTACAACAACCGCTACTGTTTTAGCTCAAGCAATTTACCGCGAAGGATTAAAAAACGTTACCGCCGGCGCAAATCCAATGGATTTAAAACGAGGTATCGACCTAGCGGTAGCAAAAGTTGTCGAGTATGTAAAATCAATCAGCCGTGATGTTGAAGGAAGAGATGAAATTGCTCAAGTTGGTTCCATCTCAGCTAATAACGATAAAACAATCGGTAACTTAATAGCAGATGCAATGGAGAAAGTCGGTAAGGATGGTGTAATAACAGTTGAAGAAGCAAAAGGAACAGAAACAGGCTTGGAGGTTGTTGAAGGAATGCAATTTGACCGTGGTTACCTCTCCCCTTACTTCGTAACAAATTCCGAATCAATGGAAGCCGAATTAGAAAATCCATATATATTAATACATGACAAGAAAATCTCGGCAATGAAAGATTTGCTTCCCGTACTTGAAAAAGTCGCTCAATCCGGCAGACCGTTATTAATTATTGCAGAAGACCTCGAAGGAGAAGCATTAGCTACATTGGTAGTAAATAAATTACGCGGTACATTAAAAGTATGTGCCGTTAAAGCCCCGGGCTTCGGTGACAGAAGAAAAGCTATGTTGGAAGATATTGCTGTTCTAACAGGCGGCACTGTAATTTCTGAAGAAAGAGGTTTCAAATTAGAAAATGCAACAGTTGAATATCTCGGTAATGCTAAGAAATTGAACATTGATAAGGATAATACAATAATCGTTGAAGGATCCGGTAAGTCAGAAGATATCAAGAAAAGAATAAATGAAATTAAAGCTCAGATTGAAAATACAACATCAGATTATGACAAAGAGAAATTACAAGAAAGATTAGCTAAACTTTCCGGCGGTGTTGCAGTACTTAAAATCGGTGCAGCAACCGAAATAGAAATGAAGGAAAAGAAAGCAAGAGTGGAAGATGCATTGCATGCTACCCGTGCAGCAGTTGAAGAAGGTATAGTACCTGGCGGTGGCGTGGCTCTTGTTAGAGCAATCTCTTCTTTACATAACTTAGAAGGTGAAAACTTAGATCAAACAACCGGCGTTAAAATAATTGAAAAAGCGCTTGGCGAACCTTTGAAGCAAATTGTTAGAAATGCCGGCTTAGAAGGTGCTGTTGTTTTCAACAAAGTCCTTGAAGGCAAAGATGATTTTGGTTTTAATGCAGCGACTGAAGAATACGAAAACCTGTACAAAGCCGGTGTAATTGATCCTACCAAAGTAACAAGGACAGCGTTAGAAAACGCCGCATCGGTTTCTTCACTATTACTTACCACCGAAGCGGTAGTTTTTGAAAAACCTGAAGAAGATAAAGCTCCTGCTATGCCGCAAGGTATGGGCGGAATGGACGGAATGTATTAATTAAGATGCGAGACGCGAAACGTCAGATGTGAAAATAAAAAGGCTGTCTAACTAAGGCAGCCTTTTTTTTATTCGTTAGTTTATAATGACCCAATATCAAGCGACTACTAAATTTATTCAACTTATAATTGCTTCAAAGCCTCATCAAGGTCCATCAAAATGTCATCAGTATTCTCAAGTCCAACGGCAATTCTAACACCGCCGGCATCAATACCTCTTTCTTCAAGTTGATCAGGCGGAACAACAGAGTGAGTCATAGAAGCCGGATGTTCGATTAAAGTTCTTGTATGCCCCAAACTAACAGCCAGGGTCATAGTATATGCATGATCGGCAACATAATCCATAAACTTAGCACCGATTGATTTTCTTTCCGCGGCAGTATCACCTTTAATTGTAAAATAAATCAGACTACCGGGAGCAAAGTTGCCATTAAAATCTATCATTTGTTTTTTTGCCAACTCGTAATATTTATAACTTGGCAGACCTGGATAATTCACAAAATAAATTTTCGGATGAGCTTCCAAAAATTCCGCTATTCTCATCGCCGATTTAATTTGCTGTTTTAGACGAAGCGGCAATGTAGGTAATCCATAAGTCAAAATTGCCCAAGCACTTTTTGTATTTAACACTGCACCGAAATCTTTACGGTAAAGTAAGATCATATCACGATATTTTTTCGGACCAACAACGGCGCCGCCCATATCAGTTCCGAAACCACCGATTCCTTTAGTTAAAGAGTGAACTACGAAATCAGCACCAAGTTCAATAGGTCTTTGGCAGAATGGAGTTGCAAATGTGTTATCAACAACAATTTTAATATGATCCGATTCATCTCTAGTTTTATTTACATCTTCAACAATCTTTTTGATTTCGGTAATATCTAGAATATCTAAATTCGGGTTAGCCGGCGATTCTAAATAAACAACTCTTGTTTTATCGTTTACAACTTTGAAGAAATTATTCGGATCCGTTAGATCGATCGGATGCACGGGAATATTATAACGCGGGTACCAATTATTAAATAAGGAAATTGTACAGCCGTAAAGAGTTGAGTGAGTTATAATTTCATCACCGGATTCCGTTAACACACCAAGAACTGCAGAGATTGCACCCATACCGCTGGCGAAAGTTACTGCCATCTCTCCCTTTTCCACATAAGCGAGATTTTCTTCAAGCATATCTTTGTTCGGTTCACCGAGACGGTCATAAATAAATATCGGTGCTTCATCACCAAATTTTTCGGTTTGTGCAAATTGTTGAAATCCTTGTGCTCCTCTTTCGACTGAATCCAATCTAAATGTTGTTGAAGACGAAATTGGCGCCGTAACATGATGTGAATAATCCCATTTGTCGGATACATGCTTACCGTAAATAACGTGTGTCTCCATCGAATATTTGGAGTCTTCTATCTTGTTTTTCTTTGTAGTCAATTCATCTGACATATATTCCTCCCTAATTTTATTTCCAAAGTAAAATTAAGGATTTCTATGTCCTTAAAAAATAGAAAAAGGATTACATAAGGTTTTAAAGGAGAATTCGATAGTTAAAATTTACTAAAAACAAAAAAGTCGCAATTCACAAATCAGCGGCAAAGAAATGATAACTGCTTGATGCACTTGATAAAAACGGTTTATTCTATTAAAAATATTCTCAAACTTATTGCTCATTAGTGAGTAATTTTTGCATACGTTTATTTCTATCTGATTTAATCAAATCACTTCTTTTTTTATCTAATTTGCCGGTGAAAACAGGTATTCCGTCTCTATTGACAACCGGCGTTTTTTCTTTAACTAACTCTATGACTTTTTTTTTATCTTCTTCAGAAATATTAAGAGTTGTTTCAGCATTCATACCCAAATTTTCACGAAGTTTTTTGGGTATGATTACTCGATCAAATTTATCTAAGTTTGTTATCATCGCTTACACAACTTATTTGCCAATATCAATTTACTTGATGTTTATAACATATCTTAACTCAATCCTACTTGGCTAATAATTCAGAGCTTGTTCAATATCAGCAATCAAATCCTCCGCATCTTCAATTCCGACCGAAAACCGCACTAAACTATCTGTAATACCAATTTTTTCCCGTTCATCTTTTGGCACTGAAGCATGTGTCATTGAGGCAGGGTGACACTTTCAGCTAAGGCAAAGATTTTCACTCCGTTTAATACTTTTTTCGCTTTTTCGAATGTACCGAAATCGACAGAGATCATTCCGCCGAAACCGGTCATTTGTTTTTTTGCAAGTTCATGTTGCGGATGAGATTTTAATCCCGGGTAAATAACTTTCTCAGCATAACTTTGACCATCGAGGTATTCTGCAATCTTAATCGCATTCTCATTATGCTGTTTCATTCTTAATGCAAGAGTTTTAGTAGAGCGTAAAGTCAACCAGCAATCGAACGGAGACGGCACTGCACCGATTGCATTCTGCAAATATCTTAATCTCTCATGTATCTTTTCATCGTTTGTAATTAATATTCCACCTACTACATCGCAATGCCCGTTAATATATTTTGTTGTGCTATGAAGGACGATATCTGCACCAAGGACTAACGGATTTTGGAAATACGGACTCATAAAAGTATTATCGACAACAGAAATCAATTTATGTTTTTTTGCAATCTCAACCGTGCCTTTAATATCGGTTAAATTTAACATCGGGTTTGTCGGTGTTTCGATGAAAACCATTTTAGAGTTGTCTTTAATTGCATTTTCAATATTGG
>CAYLVF010000273.1:0-4158 GCA_964387045.1 uncultured Melioribacter sp.
AGAATCCTCTTGATGTTTTATTTTATCTGAAAATATGGTTTATAAATATTCATAACGCTTTCTTTGAATTCGAATGGATCATATTCTTTATCACCGATTATAAACTTATAATGTTTGTGACCTTTTTCGTAATGCTCACGATCCATCACTCTCGGTTTCTTAGTATAATCCGGTTCATTTTGAGCTCGCGGGTCATCAATCATTATTTTATAAGTTTTCTTTGCCGTGATTATTTCTCTGCATAATTTAATGCAGTCTTCACCGACAGCTTTTTTCACTAGACGTTTGCCTTGCTGAGAAGAATGAATAGGCGCACTTTTAATCCATTCATGCAAATGATACGCAGTCGAAACAAAATTAAATACATTGTCGCCGTTCACGCGAATATCAAGTTGTTCGTAATCGCGGATTAATTTTTCGAATATGTTGCGAGGAGTAGAAAATTCGTGGGTGATTTTCATGACTTACCTCGAGTTTATTATTAATGAATGATCTCTAGAGATCAGTTTTCCAATTTTTGCTTTACCCAATTTTCAAGTCCGCCCATTACAATTAACTCTTGGGCGGCTGCTCCAACCGGGTTGAAATCAAATTCATTAGCTTCAAAAATTATTTTGGAATTTCTAAAATCTATTTCGGCTTTTGAATCTGAGTAACGCGTCAATTTTTCCGTGCTGAATTTTTCTTTTAAGTAATCAGTTAATTCGGAAGATTCAATAACCAGAAAACCGTTATTAATTGCATTGCGTTGATAAGTTTGACTTGCCGAACCAACGATCACGCATTGAATACCGGCATATTTTAATCCTGTTGCGGCTTGTTCTCTTGAACTTCCGCTGCCAAAATTATAACCGCCAACGAGTATATCGCCTTGCTGAATATTCTTTGCAAAATCCGTATCATAATTTTCCATCACTACTTTTGCCTGGTCTTCCGGTTTGAAATCATCTTGATATGTATATTTGCCCGGATATATTCCGTCAGTATTAAGATTATCTTGATAACAATAAACTAATCTTCCGTTTATTTTTTCTTGGAATCCCTTAACGATAGTTACAACTTGATCAACTAATTTTTGTTTTTTATTTAATTGTATTTCAGCACTAATATTCGGGGTGGCAGATTGAGTTTCATAATCAATAAAACCAGAAACTGCAGATTGAGCAACAACAGCAGGGGATGCTAAATAAGCTTGTGCATTCGGCGAACCCATTCTTCCTTTGAAATTTCTATTTGTTGCTGAAATTCCAACTTCACCGTCTTCAAGCAATCCGGTTCCTAAACCAATACAAGGACCGCATCCCGGTGGTAATTCGATTGCTCCGGCTTGAAGCAAATCATTCCAATAACCTTTTTGTTCTGCTAATTTTTGTACTTCGCTAGAAGCGGCAGCAATATAAAATTTTACACCATCGGCAACTTTTTTACCTTTGATAACTTCAGCCGCTTGTTGAATGTCTTCTAATCTGCTGTTAACACAAGAGACTAAATATGCTTTGTGAATTTCAATTTTTTCTTTTTTCAGTTCAGCAACTGATTTCATTGCTTTAACTGAATTAGGCCCCGATACATGCGGTGTTATAGATGGAAGAGAAATTGAAATTACTTTTGAATAGTATGCATCTTTATCAGGTTTAAGATTATTCAGATCTCTTTCAAGTTCATCGATTTTGTCTTTATTAAGTCGTGGATGTCTGCCGTTACCATCGGCATCGGATGGAACACCTTCTAATCCTCTTCTGGCAATAAAACCTGCTCTGTTTCTTAACCATCTAACTGTAATATTGTCGATTGGAAATACACCGGCGAGAGCGCCCCATTCTGTTGTCATGTTAGCAATTGTAAGTCGTTGGTCTAAACTTAAAAACCTTATTCCATTACCGGTGAACTCAATAACCGTATTAAGAACTTCATCTTTGTTGAAATAACCGCTGAGTGTAATTATCACATCTTTTCCTGTTACGCCGGGTTGAAGTTTTCCATTTAATTCAACTTTTACAACAGGCGGAATTTGCCACCAAGTTCTGCCTGTTGCCCAAATTGAGGCTGCATCCGTTCTAACAATCGGTGTACCTAAGCATCCAATACCGCCATACATATTTGAATGACTGTCGGAAGCAACACACATTGTACCGGGGAATGCGTAACCTTCCTCAATCATTATTTGATGACCGATTCCTCTTCCGGCCGGATAAAAATCGCATCCCATTGATTTGGAAAATTCTTCTATCTTTTTGTACTTCTCTAAATTCTTTTCCGATTTATTTTGAATATCATGATCGAGTGTGTGAACAACTTGTCTTGGATTTGCAAGTTTGGTTGCGCCAATACTTCTAAATTTTGGAATAACAGCACCGGTATTATCATGTGTCATTACATAAGCCGGTTGAATAGCAACATAATCACCGCTTTTAACTAATTGGTTTTCTTCAAGACCTACTGCATGTTTTTGTACTATTTTTTCTATTAAGTTTTGGGGCATGTGAGAATCCTTAACTTTATTAAAGATTGCTTTTCATCTTATTATTAATCATTGTCAAATTGTCTAATGGCTAAATTGCTAAAGAGCTTTTGAGCAATTCTACAATGTGACAATTAAACAATTTTATACTTTTAATCTCGTTTCATCCTTAAACGGTTCGAAACTAACAAAATCAGCGTGATGTACAATTATTGATTCTATTGTGCGTTTGCCTAAATCACCTTCTTTTGAATGATATGCAATTATATGTTGAATTTCAGCAGGTAACCCGAAACGGTCCGCAATTGAAACACCACTGAACGGATGACGTAATAATTTACCTTCTTTGCTTGTCGATAGTTTGCCGTCAACTTTTTCATACTCGATAAGTTTACCTACATCAATTAAAATTGCCCCGGAGATTAAGTAATCCCAATTAATTTTCACATCATCTTTGAAATTATTCTCCATAATTTTTGCAATCTCAATTGATAATTGTACTGCTGTTCGTTTGTGATTCATAAAAGAGATGTTGCAATTATCAATCAATAATGAAAAGGGAATCTCTTCCAAATCTTCAGGCTGCAATGGACTGTTTTCAATCGCATATTCCCAGCATTGAAAAGTTTTCTCTTTTATATCATCATCTTTTATAAGTTCAATTTCAGGCCATATTTTTTTTATTTTTTCTCTCACTGTTCCTCCGTTATAGTCACACTGATTTTTATGATGTTTATGATTGAGACTGATTTAAATCATAATAAATCATAACTATCATAATGATCTGCGTTCCTATTAAAGTTTATCAATTATCGCATCCGTCATTTGTTGAGTAGTTGCAGCTCCTTGTTCGATAGCTTTTGAGCCGCCTCTTAATTTCATCATATCGTATGTTTTAACTTCGCCTTCTTCAATAACACTGGCAATAGCTTTTCTAATATTTGCTGCTTTATCATTTTCACCGATATGATCCAGCATCATACATGCACTTAGTATCATAGCAATCGGATTTACTATTGATGGATTTAAGTTTTCATACTTAGGTGCCGAACCATGAGTAGGTTCAAATACAGCAACTTCATCACCGATATTTGCCGAGCATGCAAATCCGAGTCCGCCAACTAATCCGGCAAAACCGTCACTTATAATATCACCGAACATATTTTCTGCGACAAGCACTCCGTAATCTTCCGGATTTTTTGTCAGCCACATCATTTGTGCGTCGATATTCGTATCCCATAAATCAATACCCGGATATTCTTTTGCAATTTGACGGGCAATTTTTAAATACATACCCGAAGTCTCACGAAGAACATTTGGTTTTTCGCAAACCGTAACATTTTTATAACCGAATTTCTTTGCATAATCAAACGCTGCTCTGAATATTCTTTCCGTTGCTTGACGCGAAACAATACGAGTAGATATTGCCATATCTTCGCTCTTTACATCGGCAAACTTTTTCATCTTTGGATGAGTTTCCAAAGCATCTCTTACAACTTTTGGAGGATTTGTCCATTCAATTCCACCGTACATTCCTTCAGTATTTTGTCTAAAGACCACAGCATCAACAGCCGGTTCTTCATAACCACCTTTCCCATCTTTTCGAATAAAATTGAGAGGATTGCCTTTGAATGCTTTACATGGACGAATACAAATATCAAGATTAAAATGTTGTCTTAAACCTACAATAGGGGAGA
>CAYLVF010000274.1:0-4155 GCA_964387045.1 uncultured Melioribacter sp.
ACAATTCTATTGAGTTTATCGAGAAAGATCCGCTTGATGAAGTAGATTTTGGCGGTGCTTACTTTTCCGATATCACAAACGAATTGATATTCACTGCATATGTTGGTGATAAACGAAGGCTGTATTTTAAAAACAATGTATTTGAAAAAGATTATGAAAAATTAAAAACTCTGCTGCCCGATGGTGAAATTTCTCTTCGCTCACTAACAGCCGATGAGAGTATTTGGTTAGTTTCTGTTTCACGTGATGTTGACCCGGGTTCAGTTTACGTTTTTGATAGGAACAAGGGTACTGCTGAATTTTTATATCAATCCAATCCAAAACTTCCTGTTGAACATCTTGCTCCGATGAAACCAATTAGATATGAGGCAAGAGACGGATTGGTAATTCCTGCTTATTTGACTTTACCAAAAGGAATTCCATCAGAAAATTTACCGACAATCCTTGTTATTCACGGCGGTCCTTGGGCTCGTGATTATTGGGGATATGATCCTTTAGCTCAATTTCTTGCAAACAGAGGTTATGCTGTTTTACAACCAAATTTTAGAGGATCAACCGGTTACGGTAAAGCATTCTTAAACGCCGGAAATAAAGAGTGGGGAAGAGGTGCAATGCAGCATGATATTACCGATGCGGTTAACTGGCTGATTGATGAAGGAATTGCCGATCCTGAAAGAATCGGGATTGCCGGCGGATCTTATGGTGGTTATGCTACTTTAGCCGGATTAGCATTCACCCCGGAATTATATGCAGCCGGTTTTGATATTGTCGGTCCTTCAAATATTATTACTCTCTTAAATTCAATTCCACCCTACTGGGCACCGATGAAAAAAATATTTGATGTAAGAGTTGGTGATATGAATGATCCCGAAGAAAGAAAAATGCTCGAAGAACAATCACCTCTCAATTATGCAGAAAATATTACTAAACCTCTTTTTGTTGTTCAAGGGGCAAATGACCCAAGAGTTAAACAAGCCGAGTCCGATCAAATAGTAGTTGCTTTACGCGATCTCGGTAGAGAGATTGAATACATGGTTGCCGAAGATGAAGGACACGGATTTGCGGGATTGGAAAACAGACTCGCTATGATGGTTGCAATGGAAGAATTTTTTGCCAAACATCTTAAAGGAAGATATCAAGAAGATGTTCGCGATGAATTAAAAGAGCGCTATAATAAATTGATGGTAGATATCAACACGGTTACTTTACCGGTTAGTGAAACAATTTCAGCCGAAAAAGTGTTCGAATTTGACGGTAGCAAAATAAGCGAACAGGATTCAAAATATCTTATGACAATTGATGCACGCGGTCAGACTATGAACATGGATGTCTTCAGAAAAATATCCAGGACAACTTACAATGACCAAGAAGTTTTAATGGTAATTGATGAAGTTACCGGTATGATGGGTGGACTTGATACATTGTATCTAAATAGTAAAACACTTCTTCCGGTGAAGAGAGCGGCTAAGCAAGGTATGGCAACCGTTAATGTTCAATTTGGAAGTGAAAAAATTGAAGGATTAATTTCAGCCGGTCCTCAGCAAATGCCGATTGATGTTGCAATTAATTCGCCCGTTTTATCCGAAGGGACCGGGACTGAACTAGCAATTTGTTCTCTACCGTTAAAAGAAAATTATTCAGTCTCACTAGATGTATTTGATATGATGGGGGGTAAAGTTAAATCACTTTCAGTAAAAGTTGTTGCCTCTGAAGTGGTGGATATTAACGGAACAGCTTATGATACATTCAAAGTTGAGCTCAATCCAATTGATGATGATAACGGGGGTTCAATTTTATGGGTCAGTAAACAGCTAAATAAAGTTATAAAATCTGAATCAAAACTTCCGGCTATGATGGGCGGTGGAACTATAATTTCCGAATTAGTTGAATAATTAAATTGGAGGGAGCTGCAAGCTAATTGCGGCTCCCATTAATTTGTACTATACCCAACCACGTAGTTTACAAGCCTCGGCAACACGGGCAACTCCCACTACCATGGCAGCTAATCTTGGATGAACTTTCTTTTCTCTCAACGCTTCTTGAACTGTATGATAAGCTTTAGAAATTTTCTTGTCCAATCTTTGCTGCACCTGTTCTTCATCCCAAAAATATGAGTATTTATCTTGAACCATTTCAAAGTAAGAAACAGTTACGCCCCCGGCACTGGCTAATATATCGGGAATTACATGAACTCCTTTTTTATCTAATATTATATCAGCTTCAGGGGTGGTGGGACCATTAGCTAATTCACTTATTACTCGTGCTTTAATATCATCAGCGTTTTGAGATGTAATAGCATTTTCGAGTGCGGCAGGATATAATATTTCAACATCTAGTGTAAGTAATTCTTCATGTTGAATCTGCTTTGATCCCGGGAAATTTTTAACTGATCCAGTTTTTAATTTATGCATAACAAGTTCTTTGGGATCGAACCCCTCAGCATTAAAGATGGCGGCTCTCGAATCGCTAACAGCAACTAACTTACCTCCGCCAAGTAATTCTTGATGCAATAAAGCAGCTCTTTGACCGGCATTTCCAAACCCTTGAATAGCGTAGGATTTTGTGGGATCATATCCATATACATTACAAGCTTCTCTTACATTAATTACTCCTCCACGTGCAGTTGCATCGCGTCGTCCTTCCGTACCGCCTACTTGCTGCGGCTTATCGGTCAAAATTCCTGGTTGATGTTTATTTACTATAGTCTCATATTCATCCATCATCCAGGTCATTGTTTGCGGGTTTGTGTAAACATCCGGTGCAGGAATATCTCTTTCGATACCGATTATTGGCGCAATTGCTCTAATGTAACCGCGGGAGACGGCTTCAAGCTCTCGTTCAGACATTGTTTTGGGATCGCAGCAGACTCCGCCTTTCCCACCTCCAAGCGGCAGATCAACAACAGCAGTTTTCCAGGTCATCCAGCATGCTAATGCCCTTATTGTGTCAACCGTTTCATCGGGGTGAAATCTTATTCCTCCTTTTGCCGGTCCGCGCGCATAGTTATACTGTATTCTCCACGCATGAAAAATTTTCACTTTTCCATCATCCATTTTCACCGGGAACGTATATTTGAACTCTCTCTGGGGATAAATCAACAGTTCAATCGTTGCTTGATCCAGGTTCAGTAATTTTGCAGATTCAAGTACCTGCTGCTGTGCGACTTTAAATGAATTATAAGATTCCATCCTGTTATTCCTGTTTATTATCTTGTTCTTTAGAATTTTTTAGCTGAGGAGTTTTGACAACGTCATCAAGTAAAATTCTATACCAGCAATTTTTGCACATTAAAGCTCTATCTACACTGAGTAGAACTTGCTGCCAAGGGCTGAGTTTATGACCGCAGTGCGGGCAATGATCCAGTTCAACTTTTTTGTTTTCTTTGTTTTTATCGGTCAAATCGGACCTCCGGTTTTAGAATTATACCTTTGTTTTCATGACCGTTCATTTTCAAGATTATCGGATTATCAAAATGGAGATGTTTAGTAAAAGTTTTGCTTTCAACCGGTACTTGTGATGTTATCCAATTCCAATCAATATAGTCTTTTTTATTGGTATCAACGGTGAAATAACCAATCATAAACGAAGTAATGTTTTGAAAAAAATGAGTCCCTTGAGAAGGAGTAACCGAAAACTCCTTGAAACCGGTTTCAATAATTGCTTTTGCCCCGGCGATCTGTTCCCAAGTAACAGGTATCCCTAACCATGGATCGAGTGAACCCCATCTTCCTACACCGATCAACAAGTAGGGTTTATTAGCATCGAGCATCTTTGAATTAAAATAGCTGACCTCTTTTGCAACGTCTATACTTTTTGATCTATCAAATGTGTTGTAATCAACATAAATAATATCTTTCAGATCATCAATTAATCCGTTACCGAGAACTTGTTCACTATAACAAATAATATTTTCCTTATCGGATTCATCAATTTCCAATTCCTCAACTTCATGATGTATTACAAGTGGTCTCATCTGAAGGATTCCAAATTCCTTTGGTTTTGTTGACATGTTGACCGCGAATTCAATTTCAACCGGCGTACCCATACCCCATGTTCCCTTATCAAGAAGCAATTCTAAAATTTGAGGGAGGGGGAAAAGTTTGTTTCGTAATATCGGTCCAAAAGTTACCAGTCTCATCCCTTCTCTACTCAGAC
>CAYLVF010000275.1:0-4152 GCA_964387045.1 uncultured Melioribacter sp.
CGATCGTAAACTTCATCCCGGTTATAAATTGTAATTGTTAATGTGTGAAATTTGGTTTCCAAATCATTCTCCAACTTTGTGGGATGGAGTGCTTTGGAAAATTAGAATGGATTAAAGCTTTTTGTCTCCATCCCTTTGTGTTAGAAATTATCCTTCACTTTAGGACGATGACTACTAAATTTATTTTTCTCCCTTTTCGCACACGATCGCTTGAAAACGGAGACAAACATCAATTGCGAAAAATTTCTCTATACAATATTACAAAAATGGAATGAATTTGTCCAATTAATTCGTAAATGTAAAGTTTTCCCTTTTTTAATCGGCATTTTACAAGATTTTTTTATATTGGAGACCAAATCGAAACCAATCACTAAGAAAAGGGAAAATAATGCTTAAAAGATGTTTATATTTTTTCATTATAATTTTAATACCAATTTCTGCACAAGAAAAATTATTTCAACCGCATGATGTTTTTCGAACTCAAACTGTGGGTGAAACATCAGTCTCTCCGAATCAAGATTATGCTGCATTCACATTAATTTCCTCAAGATCGTTTGATGATAAACCAGGCGCTGCATATCGCGAACTTTATTTATATAATTACTCGGATAAATCGGTTACTCCATTAATGACCGGTAAAGTATCAATATCGAGAGTAAGTTGGATAGACAATGGAAAGTATGTTTCCTTTACTGCAAATCTGAAGGATGATAAGAAATCACAGCTGTATTTATTATCAGTTGATGGAAAAGATACAATTCGTGTAACTGATTCAGAATCATCCATATTAACTTATCAATGGCATCCATCTGAAAATATGGTTGCGTACATTACTGTTGAAGAGAAGGAAAAACCGGAATATGAAAAACAAGGATTCAACCAAGAAATTTTTGAAGAGAATATTCCCGAAAGAAATTTATACTTGTTAAATCGGGCATCGGGTGAGATTGAAAAATTAAATAACGAGGGTGCGGTTTTTTATTTTAAGTGGAGTAATGACGGTAATAAAATTGCAGCTGCAATTGCACCGAACAATTTGGTCGATGACTCATATATGTTCAAAAGAATTTATGTAATTGATGTTGAATCAAAAGAAATGATAAAGTTAGTTGATAATCCCGGCAAGCTTGGAAATTTTGCATGGAATTCATCGGATAATAAATTAGCATTTATTTCCGCTGCGGATACAAATGATGCAGTTGCCGGAAGTTTATTTATGTGTGATGTTACAAACAATAATGCATTTCGTCAATTGAAAAACTATTCAAAAAATTTCATTGGTTCGGTAACGGATATTCATTGGCTTGATGAAGAAACATTCCTATTCGTTTCGGAGGAAGGTGTTTATACAACACTCAGAAAACAAAAATATAACAGCGATAAAAGTGAATTATTAATTGAACCTGGTACGGCAGTTTTTAAGTCAATAAATATCGCGGGAAATAAAATTGTATTTAACGGGCAAACCCCAAATCATCCTTCGGAATTATTTACTTATTATATAAATGAAGATAAAGTTGAACGAAATACTTTTCATAACAGTTGGCTAAACGAAATCAAATTAGCTAAGCAAGAGAGAATTGAATACACTGCTTCGGATGGATTGAATATAGAAGGAATGTTGTTTTATCCTATTAATTATGAGGAAGGTAAAAAATTCCCGATGATAGTTTATGTGCACGGTGGACCTGAAGCAACTAACAGTTTGGGATGGAATACCGGTTATAACCGATGGGGGCAAGTTGCGGCAGCAAAAGACTTCTTTGTGTTTATGCCGAATTACAGAGCCGGTTCGGGCAGAGGATATGAATTTACTATGATGGGATTTGCCGATGGCGGAGGTCGTGAGTTTATTGATGTTCTTGACGGAATTGATTATTTGGTTAATGAAGGATTAGTTGATAGAAATCGTGTTGGAATCGGTGGCGGTTCCTACGGCGGTTATTTTTCTGCTTGGGGTGCTAGTAAACATACGGAGTACTTCGCGGCGGCAGTTAGCTTTGTCGGGATAGGAAATAAACTTTCAAAACGAAATACAACAGATATACCCTGGGAATCTTTTTATGTTCATTGGGGATATTGGGTAAATGAAAATCCTATGGAAATTTATGATAGAAGTCCCGTGAGATATGCAGAAAATATGAACACACCTTTGTTAATTTTACACGGCACTAAAGACCCGCGTGTACATCCTTCACAAAGTTTGGAAATGTACCGCGCATTTAAACTTAAAGGCAAAGCCCCGGTTAGATTAGTTTGGTATCCCGATGAAAGACACGGCAACAGCCGGAACACATCGCAACTTGATTACTTACTCCGAACATTAAACTGGTTCGAGTATTACTTAAAAGGAGATAACCCGAAAGATTCCAAACCGGATTATGAGATTGATTATGGGGTGGAGTATTTCGAAAATCTCGATTAACTAAAATTCTTAAAACTCATCCTTCTTTAATAAAGGGGGATGAGTTAATTTAATTGCTTCTTTCAAACAGAATTAAAAATGAGCTTCACATAGCATATCTTTATTCTTGTATTTTTCTCTCAAATTCGTTTTTATTTATTCATTACAAAACAGAGCGAAATAAAATACTTGTAATACTACTATCACTCTTTTTGTAGCTCAATCTACCCAGAAGGTTTATGGTATTGACAGTCAGACGAATGTTGTTATATTTGTATTACGCATATAACAAAAGGAGTATTCATGGGTAAAGTGAAAGCATTTAGATTACCTGACGAGATTTCCGAACTTCTTGAAAAAACAGCCCAAAAAACAGATAGAACAGAAACATTTTACGTTGTTGAAGCACTAAAAAATTATTTCAGCGAATATTATGATTATCAAGTTGCAAAAGATAGATTCGAAGACCCAAACGATGAAATAATCACGTCAAAAGAAATGCGGGAAAGACTTGGCTTATAAAGTACTGTATAAAGCAAGTGTTGAAAAGGATTTTAAACAAATCGACAAAACTTCTCAAAAGAGAATCATAAGTAAAATCGAAAAAGAGTTAGCTCAGAATCCGAAAGAACTCGGAAAACCATTAAAAGGTCAGTATAGAGGATTGTGGACTTATAGAATTAGCGAATATAGAGTTGTATATAAAATATCTGAAGAAGAAATTTTAATATTAGTTTTGAAAATAGGTCATCGAAAAGATGTTTACAATTAAGTTACTCCACCTCTCTTAGCTGCAAACATCACAATTCTTTTTAATGCTTTGCGATATGAAATTCCGGCATATTTTGCCGAACGCATAAATCCGGCGTCCGCGGTTAGATCCGGGTTCGGATTTACTTCTAGCACATAAAGCTTGTTGTTATTGGATAACCGCATATCAACACGGCAGTAATCGCGGCAGCCCATTGTCTTAAAACATTTCAAAGCAATTTCACCGGCTTCTTTTTCTATACTTTCGGGAATTTCTGCCGGACAAATTGGAATTGTCTTGTGATATGCTTCGTGATGCGGGTCCCACTTAGCCTGGTAACTAACAATGTTAAATAAGTGATCGGGCATTTCGGAAAAATCAATTTCACTTATAGGAAGTACACGCGGTTTAGTATCGCCTAAAATTGCAACGTTTAATTCTCTACCGTCGATAAATTCTTCAACCAAAGCCGGCTGCTTAAATTCATCAAGAATATATTCAACTCTTGATTTTAGTTGTTTATGATTTGTTACAACCGCACCAACATCAATACCAACGCTTGCATCTTCAAGTGCTGGTTTTGTTATAAGCGGATAGTTTAATTTATGCCGATAGATCTTTTTCTTTTTTGTTATGTATTTATAATTTGCCGTTCTAACACCTACGGAACGAAGAATTTTTTTTGTAAGCATTTTATTTTGGCATGTACCTAATGCTAAAGGAGGTGCGCCGGTATATGGTATATGCATCAATTCAAGCAGTCCGGCGAAATACATTTCCAAATCTGCTCGATCCTTATAAATTTCGACAAAGTTAAAAACTATATCCGGTTTGTTTTTCTCATAATCTCTAAAAAAAATATCAAGGTTATCTCTAAGGTTAAGAATATATGCATCAAAACCCTCTTTTTTTAGGTCTTCGGCAAGTTCGGCATATTCTTTTATGGGGTCGCTTTCTTGAATTTCAAAATAAGGCTCAAAGTCTAATTTTTTGTGAA
>CAYLVF010000276.1:0-4131 GCA_964387045.1 uncultured Melioribacter sp.
ATGCAATAAGCAGACTTTCAACAATTTCATTCTGCCCGATAATTACTTTCCCGATTTCACTCTTTAGTGACCTCACTGAATGATTAAGTTTTTCAACGAGTTGTATATCTTTACTTTCTGAATTTTGTGTCAAACCGTCTCCCGGATTTAGATTCTAACTTCCCAATAAATTTTTTCTTTTAGTTCATCAATCCACTTTGTATAAAGTTTTTGTCTCTTATGATAAATTGCCAATCGTTTAATTTCATCATAATCACCTTCAAAAGTTGGTTTGTGTTCGGGTATGCGATTATCAACCTTTATTATATGGTATCCGTAGGATTTGTTATCCAGGTCTAGTCGTTTAGGTGTACTTATTTCACCGATCGACATTCCGTAGACGCGGTCTCTAAGTGTTTTATCAAGTTGAGCAACATCAAATTTACCGAGCTTGCCGCCAAGCTTTGCCGTTTCGGCATCATCACTATATTTTCGTGCAAAATCCTCGAAATTCTTTTTGCCTTTTAACAAACTGTCACGGATTTCAGTCAACATCTCAATAGCTTTAAGATCAGCTTGTTCATCGCTTTTAATCTTTATAAGAATATGTCTAGTTCTAGTAGATTCTCCTCTCCGTTCCAACATTTGAATAATGTGAAACCCAACCGGTGATTCAACTATATCGGATAATTCACCTTCTTGAAGTTGAAAAGCTGCAGCTTCGAACTCAGGGAAGAAAACACCTCTTTTAACAAATCCAAGTTCTCCTCCATTTACTGCACTTCCGGGATCATCGGAATATTTTTTCGCGAGGACGGCGAAATCAGAACCGTTCTTTATCGAATCGAGGATAGACTTAGTAAATTCAATAGTCTTTGCTCTTAATCTTTCACCTTTTTGAGGGTTGATAAAAATATGAGATAACTCGAATCTCTCCGGGATTAAGCCTAGTGAATCTTGATATTCTTCAAAGAATTCACTTACTTCTCTTCTAGTTGCATCAAGTTGACCGAAGTGTTTTTGTTGAACCATGTTGCTCATCATACTTTTTCTGACTTCATCGCGAAGTTCACGGCGAATCTTATCAATACCCATTCCGTAGGCTTGTTCCATTCTTTCCTGCGAGCCGTATTGACTTATAAAAAAATTCAATTGGTTTTCCAACTGAGCATTTACATCTTCGTTAGAGACAACAATCGAATCTAATTCGGCTTGAGCGTAAAGAAGTTTCTCTTCGACCATTTTTTCAAGAATTGTTTTCTTTAAATCCGGGTTACCCGGGTCAAGGTTTCTCTGTGCCGCAACATAAGCAACTTGCAAGTTTAATTCGGATTGCAAAATTATTTCATTGTTTACTACTGCTATAATTCTATCGAGAGTTTCTTGAGCGAATATGACTGAAGCAAATAAAAGAATCACACAAATTTTTTCCATTCGACTACCTATTTATTAATACATCGTACTTTGAATAAAGCTGGTTTATTAAGTTATCGTAAAGTCGTGATTTCTCGGTAATTAAATATCTCTCTTCTACAAATTTCTTCATATAAATAAAATCGGGTATAGATTGCGCTTCATAATTCTTTATCAATTGAATAATGTTGTATGAATCATCATCTATTTTAAATATTATACTAGTTTCACCTTCTTTAAGATTGCTTAACACCGTATGAACTCTTTTCGACTGTGTATTATATTCGTATAAATATTTTTCATTGGTTAAAGAAACAATTGATTCATCACCGCTAAAAACATTTGTTGCTTTATTCCAATCACTTTCAAGCAAGGTTTCTCTAAATAAAATTGCTTTTGCTTCATCATTAAATACCGCTTGATTAAAGACAAATGCTCTTGCCGGAATAGCCATTTCATTCTTGTGTGAATTGTAATATACGGATAAAGTTGCTTCGTCTAATTTAATTTCATTTTCGGCTAAATATCTTTTAATGAGAAATGCATTAGCCAGCATTTTATTATTTTCATCAACTAGATATCTATAATCTTCATCCGATAACAGATTTTTATTTTGAGCTTCCAGATAAAGTACTTCAGAATCAACCCAATCGCGGATTACTTCTTCACGGTATTTATTTTTGTTCACCGTAAACGATAATAAAGTATCCAGCTGTTGTTCTGTCAAGGTTCTTTCACCCACTTTAGCCACAATGGTCATAGGTGTTTCTTCTTTTTCGCATCCTATAAAACCAAATAGAATTATTAAAAGAAAAACTAAATTAACTTTTTTGTGTTTGTTGTAACCGCTCATAATATAACTTCGGTTTATATACTTGATTTAATTTGTTGATATAATCTTCTTCCAACTTTTTACTTTGTCTTTCCTGCCATAGACCCATAACTTCAGATCTGGCTTCATCGAATGATTTAGAGGTTGACGGAAATTTTTCATTTAACTTAATTATGTACCAATCATTACCGATTCGGAATGGTTCGGAAATTTCACCGGGCGAACTTAAACGAAATGCGGCTTTTGCAAGTTCGTTGTTTGCAACTTCTACGGATTCCCTTATACCGGTTTTGTTTTTGAGCCTTGGATTTGTCGAATTTGCTTCAACAACAGTTTCAAATTCTATTCCCGAATCAAGTACTGATTTATCATCCAGGATCGAAAGTGAATCGGGTCTATAAATAACTGCATAGGAAACTCTATCAGGCCAATTATAATTTTCTTTTGTTTCTTCGTACAAACTTAACAACTGAGTAGAATCAGCCGAAAGTTTATTCCAAATTTCATCTTCCTGCAATTTAAAGATATAAAGACCATTTCTGTAATCATCCATTAACTTAGCAAATTCAGTATCGCCGTCACGCAGTTCAAAAGCTTTTTGAGTGAAGAGCATCTCTTCGGTAATATCCAGAAACATCTTGAATACATTCATGTGTGTCATTTTAGCATTCTTATAGTTATCTCTATCTTTAAACTCACCAACGATATCATCCAATGTATAGTCCTTAGAAAGCATTGATATAACAACACTGTCACCATATTTATTTCTATACTCGCTTTCCCAATACGAATCCCCGAATGTAAGCGAACCATCGCCAACCATAACTTTTTCTATAAGATTTTCATTTCTTTTAAATGAATAATCCTCTTTCAATTTATTTAAGTAGTTTTCTTTATCATTGGCGTAAAGAGAACGTTGATATACTGATTTAATATTAGCTTTATCTTCTTCATAGGTCGGGTAATCCAGAATTTCTTGTAATTGAATAATATGAAAACCAAATTTTGTTTCAACTATATCGGAAATTTCACCCACATTCATACTAAAAACAACTTCGTCGAAAGGTTTGACCATCATTCTTCTTTGAAAAGCACCCAGGTCGCCCCCTCTTTGAGCACTCCCTTCATCATCTGAATACTTTTTAGCTAGCTCGTCAAATGCTTCACCGCTATTAAGTTTCTCTTTTACTTCTTTAATTTTAGCAAAAGCTGCAGCCGTGTCAACTTCAGTCCCTCTGAGATAACTAGCAAGAATATGGCGAGCTTTTACTTGATAAACTCTAGGCTGTTCATCGGTTACTTTCAGGAGATGAAAACCATACTTGGTTTGAATCGGTTCGGGATAGACTTCGCCTTTTTTAGTTTTATACATTGCTTCATCGAATTCCGGGACAGTTTGTCCCGCGGTTAACCAATAAACATCGCCGCTATCCGGACGCGAGAAATCATCATCGGTAAATTGATATACTAGTTCTTCAAAACTCTCACCGTTTTTAACCCTTTCAAGCAGACTTTTAATTTTTCTCCTCACATCGTCTACATTAACGGTATCCGCTCGTAATAAAATATGACTAATTCTCTTTTCTATTTTTCGTTTTTCAAATAAATCTTTTGAACCCGGCTCAACAATAAACTTTTCCTGAATATAAGGAATACCGACAGTCTTTGTATAATCATCAATTTCTTTTTGAATTTCGGGGTCACTTCCAAAGCCGCGAATGTAGGCATCACGAAGTTTCATTTTATAATTAACATAGAGGTCCAAAAATTCTTTCATTTCCTCGGGTGAATCAGCTTTACTTTTTTCTTCTTCACTTAAACTTTTGTAATAAGCTGCTTTTAATTCATCGTATGTAATATTATCCTCGCCAAATTCTGCTACTATTACAGCATCATTACTAGATGAG
>CAYLVF010000277.1:0-4115 GCA_964387045.1 uncultured Melioribacter sp.
CTTTCCAAAAGTGCGAGTTAAACAAATGATAAAAATTATTGAATTTCATTTGGCTATAAGTACCGCTTGCGGAGAAAACAAGTACTCCGCCTAAAAGCATTAAAGCGATAACACACACTATAATTGTTCTTGTAAGTAGTTTCATTAGTTTAAACTCATTACTGCTTCTTTAAATACTTTTCCGCGGTGCTGATAATTTTTAAACATATCAAAACTTGCACAAGCGGGAGAAAGGAGTACGATTTCATTTTTATTTGCTTCTTTTCTTCCTGAATTAACACAATCTTCAAGCGTTTCTTTTTTATCGACTTCTACGTATTGATTAAAAAAATTATATATAATTTCCTTCGATGTACCGATTGCATAAATCTTACGAACTTTTGATTGAACCAAATCTTTGATGTGATTGTAATTGTTACCTTTATCTTTACCACCTAAGATCAACAATATCTTTTCATCGAAACTATTTAATGCATACCAGACAGAATCGACATTAGTAGCTTTTGAATCGTTGATAAATTTTATTCCGTCAATTTCTCTTACAAATTCCAATCTATGCTCAACACCTTTGAATGATGAAAAAGCTTTAGCAATACTTTCATTTGATATACCTATCAACTTAGCAGCAATTAACACCGCGAGAGCGTTTGCATAGTTATGTTCACCTTTGATAAATAAATCCGATGTTGTGCAGACTTTTTCCGAATGATCATTTTTAATAAAGAAAAAGTTGCCGTTAGAAAAATAGGCTCCTTTATCGACACTTTTCTTTGTTGAGAAATAATACTTTTGAACAGATGAATCTTCAGCTACGTTATGTAAGTTAGTATCATCGGCATTAAGTATAAGACTATCGCTGCTGTCTTGATTTTCAAAAATTCTCAACTTAGCAGCTTTATATTTTTCAACAGAATTGTCATATCTATCCAAATGATCCGGTGTTATATTCAATATCATTGCAATGCTTGGCTTAAAATATTTTATATAATCCAACTGAAAGCTTGATGTTTCCAAGGAGATTAAATCGTTTTCATTTGCTGTATATACCAAGTCGGAAAACGGATCACCTATATTTCCGCCGGCAAAACATTTCAATCCAGAATCATTCAATACATGATTAAGTAAAGCAGTTGTTGTTGTTTTACCGTTTGAGCCAGTTATTGAAATAATTTTTGCCTTACAAAACCAAGAAGCAAATTCAATCTCACTATAAATTTCTATTCCTTTTTCATTTGCTTGTTTTAAGACTTCTGAATTACTCGGGACACCCGGACTTGTAACTATGAAATCACAATCGAATACTTTGTCCGAATGCAAACCGAACTCATATTCTATTTGCAGTTTATCGAATATTGCTTTTGCTTCACCTAGTTCAATATTTGATCTTGAATCGGATACAAACGGAACAGCATTCTGACTTAATGCAAGTTTAGCCGCCGCTTTACCGCTTAATTCCGCACCAATGATCGATATTTTTTTATCTTTTATATTCATTAACGAATTTTGAAAGATGCTAAGCTTACAATTGCCAATATTATTGTTATGATATAAAACCGAATTACAATTTTCGGTTCAGACCAACCTTTCATCTCAAAATGATGATGTATAGGAGCCATTAAGAATACTCTTCTTCCTTCTCCGTATTTTTTCTTCGTGTATTTGAAATACAATCTTTGAATTATCACAGAAACTGTTTCAAGGAAGAAAATCCCGCCGAGAATTGGGATAAGTAATTCTTTCTTTATAAGAATTGCGATTATACCAAACGCACCGCCTAGAGCAAGCGAACCAGTATCACCCATAAAAACTTGAGCGGGATAAAAGTTGAACCACAAAAATCCCAATCCCGCACCGATAAAGGCAGCAATAAATACTGTCAGTTCACCGGCTCCGGGTAAGTACATAATGTTCAAGTAGTCTGAATAAATAACGTTGCCGGACATGTATGCAATTATTGCAAGTGTTAACATTACAATTATCATTGTACCCATTGCTAAACCGTCTAATCCGTCGGTAAGATTAACACCGTTTGATATTGCGGTTATTATAAAAATTACAACCGGTATATAGAGATAAGAGAAATCGAAATTGAGATTCTTAAAAAATGGCAAAGTAGTTTGCGTATTATACAAAGCAAATTCGGGTAAGAAATAAATTACACCACCGACAACCAAACCTACAAATACTTGACCCATCAGTTTATATTTTGCAATCAATCCTTTGGGATATTTTTTGACTACTTTAAGATAGTCGTCAACAAAACCGACAAAACTTAAGAAAAGCATACCAAGAGTTGTTAAAATTATATATGTACTTTTTAAGTCGCTCCACAATAAAATAGGAACTGTAATGGAAACCATAATTATTAGTCCACCCATTGTAGGCGTACCGGCTTTGGCTTTATGAGTTTCGGGTCCATCTACTCTGATCATTTCGCCGATTTGCTTTCTGTGCAAATAATTAATCAATTTGGGACCAACATAAAACGCCAGGAAGAGAGCCGTTATAGCCGCCAATGCTGAACGAAAAGTTAAATACCGGAATAGATCGAACCCCGGCGGATTAAAAACATCGTTAATATAATCGAACAAGTAATAGAACATTATTTCAATCTCTTTTTAATTATTTCTACAAACTCTTCCATTTTCATCCCGCGAGAACCTTTAACAAGTATTACTGCATCGTTTATGTCCATAAGTGAAACAAAACGTTTTAGACTTTCTCTTAATGTAAAATGAAGCGTTGCGATTTTTGTTGATGGTAATGCATCGTATAAATTATTCATTAACTTACCGTGCATATACACTTCGTCAATGTTTCCCTTTATTATTGATTCTTTCAGATCGGCATGCAATTTTGCTTTAGCTTTTCCAAGTTCAAGCATGTCTCCTAAAATCATAATCTTTCGTTTGTACTTATTCACTTTACTAATCACATCAACCGCAGCTTTAACCGAATCGGGATTTGAGTTGTATGAATCATCAATCAACATTGTTGATTCGGAAAGAGTTGGATTTAATCTTCCCTTAACCGGTTGAATCTTTTTTGTTGCATTTACAATTTCTTTTTTAGTCAAACCGAGAGTTATTGCTATGGCGACAGCGGATAAATAGTTCTTTACGTTTGCTTCACCCAGCAATGGAAGCATTACATTTATTTTTTTCCCTTTACCAACAATTTCGATTTCCGGGTATCCAAGCAAAGAATAACTTTTTATTTTTCCTTTTAGATCTACTTTCCCTTTGAATCCATAAGTAGTAACATTTTTAAATTTTCTTTTGTTCTTTCTTTGATAAGGATCGTCATTATTAATTAGTATCGTTCCGCCGACTTCATTTGCAACATTTAGCAATGCAGATTTTTCTTTGTATACACCATCTCTATCCAGCAAGAATTCTAAATGAGTATCACCAATGTTTGTAATCAATGCTATATCCGGCTCGGAGATTTTTGCTATATATTCAATCTCACCGAAATGATTTGTACCTTCTTCAAGAATGAGTACATCTGTTTTTTCATTTGCAGAAAAAATGGTTAACGGGACACCGATATGATTATTATTGTTTGCAACCGATTTCGTTACTGTGTATTTGGCTGATAAAAGTGTCGCAAGCATTTCCTTAGTTGTAGTCTTACCGTTGCTGCCCGTTAACCCAATTACTTTTGCATCAAGTTTTTTCCGCCAAGTATTGGCAAGCTGTCCGTATGCTTTTGTCGTGTTGTTAACAGTTATTACCGGAATTTTTAGTTTACTAAAATCTTTCTCTCTCTTTTTCGAAATAATAACCGCAGAAGCGCCTTTGTTTACAGCATCTTTGACATAATTGTGTCCATCTGTTTTATCTCCTTTAATAGCAACAAAGAGAGAACCTTTTTTTATCGTACGTGAATCAATGGAAATATTTTTTACCGGTTTGAATCTATCGGGATTATAGATCACTGAATTTGCTAGATTAAAAATATCTTCTAAAGTAATTTTTATCGAGTTCATCGATTTTCCTTCGCTGCAAGAGATAAATATTTTAAAGCAACTTCTTTATCGGAGAAATAATTTCTTATACCGTTTATTTCCTGGTAGTTTTCGTGACCTTTTCCTGCAATAAGAATAACTGCAT
>CAYLVF010000278.1:0-4090 GCA_964387045.1 uncultured Melioribacter sp.
CTTTTTTACCAAGCGAATCTCCGACAACAACAAAGATTGCATCGCCGTCATTAAACAATCCATCTCTATTTTCATCACGAAATATAAATTGAAAATCATCAATTCCTTCGGTGAGATTTCTAACTATTATATTAGATTGAATCGGTTGACTGAAACCACTTGAAGGGAATGATAAAATCCCTTGTCCGGGGTCGGTAATTTCAACTTCAAAATCAGCCGGGTAATCGACACGTCTACCTTGATAAGCAGCCCGGAATCTTGAATCAAATCCAAGTTGAATAATATAGTTGCTGTTTCCTTTTATCCATCTAGATTGATCATAGTTAATCGAAACTAATGTATCAGTTTTCATATCAATCGTGAACCCATCGACAACCGGTGTTTGAACTTCAGTAGTTATTATCTCACGATTTGTCAACAAAGTATCGTTTGTTGTGATATTAATTAATTTATATTCAGGATGAGCTTCATTACTGAATTTTGAATCTTCATAAAAAGCTAACCTGTATATATTGTTACTTTTTACGGAATCAGGATTTAGAATTGAGACAGAAACAACCCCAGTACCGGGACCCGTTGCCGCGAAAGAATGGACACCCGGCGCCAGATAGCCTGCCGCCGGTGCCCTAGGGGTAACAACCGCCGTATTGATATCAGTAGTTACTTTTCCGGTAATATCCTGCTTGATGATTGTGGTTGTTTCTGAAGGAGGAATTCCTTCAAAATTTCCTTCGATTGTTGTTGTTGTATATCCTTGATCGTAAGCTGCAACTGCATAGTAATAAGTTTGTCCGTTCTGAACGGTTGAATCAATAAATGAATGTTTTAACCCGGTATCTTCGCCAAGATAAAACATTGCACCATTTACATTAATGGGATGAAAACCGGTAACACCGTTTACGAGATCAAACTGAGCAATCGGATCTCTGAATATTGGTTTACCGAAACCGTCGGTGATAATTTTATTTTCAAGAAAATTTGGTTCCGTTGAACGATAAATACGATATCCTTCAAAATTTATTCTTTGATAAAAAGCATCAAATGTTTTCTCAGCACGGTCATCCCAATAAAGAATTACTCTTTTATCTCCGGGTATTGCAGTAAGAATCGGTTTCTCGGGTGGTTTTGCAAATCTATAATTAGCGTTATAGATCTGCTGAACAGTTCGCTTTCTTCTAAAAAGATCATTTTCATTTATACCGAACAGCAATGACATAGAGAACCGCTCCGTCTCGCCGGTTTCTTCAAACTCACCGGTTGTTTGTGAATATGTTTCTCTTCCGTTCATACTAAAAAGATAACTCGAAAAATAATTTGCTAGGTTAACGCCTTGGAGTGATTGTCCGTGCGGTTCAGGCAGCCCGGAAAGAACTTGCCAGTTTTCTTCATCTCTGTTTAATTCATATTTATGAACCGGGAAAATTGCAAACCCGGTTAAACCTAATTGATCGGATTCATCTTTATCTAGAATTCCAAAATTTGGTTCACCCTGATCGGGTCTTCCGTTACCCTCTGTGCCATCAGGGTCAGGACCCGGATAACCGTCATCGAAGGGACCGATTCCGTCAGTTCCGACATCATCATTAAGAGGTTCACCAGGATCCCAAACTCCGTTTCCATTGATATCTGTAAAGGAACGCCAATTAGCATTTTCATCTGCATCCCAATGAGGTCTCCAGGGATAACCGAAAAAGATTCTGAATTTTACAGTATCAATTGCCGGGTTAAGAATAAAAGGGTCTTGTTCGGGAGTTTCAATAAAAAATCTTGCTACGTTATCCCTTCTTTCGTCAGTTAATCCATCCTGGTCATTATCTTTTCTATCATCGGGAATACCGGGACTTTCAAGAAATGCGTAACCTGCAAACCCAACAGGGCTCCAATTACCGGGACTTCCGAACGGAACGGTAGACCATGCATACGATAAATCCATCAATGTATTATAATCACCCGCATTATTTGAAGAATTATCATGCCCTCCTATTCCCCAATCAACGTACTGAGCAAAGAGAGCTTTGTCATAATCATAATTACCAATATTGGTTATCTCATAATACCAGAAAATTACATCTTCGGCTAGAACTTGAGACCATTGGAAACCGCGTGCTTTAACCTGCATTCCTAAACCGCCTCTATCCGGATCGTCGGAATCAGGAGTAAAATTATTTCTTAAAATGTATTCACGATCAAGATGATCATCGAAAACAAAATAAGTTTCGAGATCGGCATTCATAACTCCTTTCCCGAAAAATCCATTCCAGTATCCATCCCAATCATTCAATCTATCGGGCCAGGCTAAAGGCCATGTAGCTTTATCGTCACTTCTTGCAGGGGATGAGCTATAAGGAGCGGCATAACCGGGAAGGGGCCACCAACCGTATGTAATACCGGTCGCTCTATCAAAGCGGGTGAATTCATAATAATTTGTTTCAAGCGGATGAATATAATTCCCTGCCGGGTCCTTGGCTTCTGCTTGAACAATTATTGCAACACCGTCAACATAAGTATGGTTTGTTCCTTTAGGCCAAACGCCGCTTCGGCTGGGTTCATTTAACCAATCGGCTATCTGACCGAAATTATAATAGACGGTTCCGACAAGATTACCGTCCATAAACCCTTTACGGGTTTGGTTATGATCACCTTTATTTTTATCGGTAACAATTTGTGCATTGATCTGCAACAAAGTAAAGGTAAATAAGAAAAGAATTATCCTATACTTATGTTTACCATTAAACCTATACACGATATCCTCCAAAGTTAACCAATTGCTAAAAAGCCAGTGAAGCACCGAGCACAATTTGTCTCGGAGCCGAATAAAAATCCGGTCTTGTATAAAATTCTTCTATTGTATTAACACCACGCGGCGGTTATTGATTGCGCGTAAGTTCTAAAGAATAACCTGCACGTCCGGTATCTCCAAATACATCAAGTTCATTTGCGTTATCAAATAAATTATAGACTTTAGCAAATACCGAAATTTTATATGAGCCTATATCAAAGTATTTTGTAACATACAAGTCAACATTAAAGATGCTCGGTTTATTATCGCTATTTTCCAATCCGGTTCTTTGATTTTGAAGAGCCGGGGTATAAGGGAGCCCCGAACCAAGTCTACCGATAAAACTTGCGATATAATCACCCGGAATGCCTGCAGTGAATGTAAAATTGAGAGAGTGTGTTCTATCCCAAGCCAACGGCACAAGTTGTTTATTTATTTCAATCGGTGGATTAGCTTGTGCTTTATCGAAGGCATCATTTGGATCAGATGCATTTCCTTTTGCAACCTGGAATGTATAATCGAGCGTTGCACCGAAACCGTGATTAAATCTCTTTTCAAATGATAAAGTTATTCCTTTTACCGAGCCGTAATCTTTGTTTACAAGCTTACTGAATTTTCGGAATTCATTTTTGATATAGATTTCAGTGCTGAGAAGATTTCTAATATCTTTATAATAACCTGTGATTGTTATACCCAAATCTTCGGTTAGAGCTTGCTGTAAACCGATTTCATACATTATTGTTTGTTGTGGTTCTAAATCGGCATTACCAATCGTGTTACCAATATTAGCTGGGAAATCGCCCGTTAATGGAATTCTAAAATTCGGGTTACGGTATAAATTTTCAAACGGCGGAATTTGGAAGAAGTGACCGTAGGAAATATGAATTGCACCGCGATCCGTAATGGGATAAGAAATACCTATACGAGGACTAAATTGATATTTCGGTTTCGCTTTCTCGAGGAGTGAATCGGGAAACGGCGGTTGAAATTCATCTAATAAATTTATCCTGTTGGGATCTTTTATATAATCGCCGTCCGGCTCAAAGTAATCAAAACGTATACCTGCATTTATGATCAGGTATTCAAATTCGATTTTATCTTGAATATAAGCGGCAAGCTGATATGGATTTGATGTATAGGTATTAAAATTAAAAGCGCCCCGCTGAGGTAAATCCGGTTTATAATTATTTGCCGCATCAATTACGATTTGGAAATCTTCGTAATCCAAACTATGATATTGAAATTCGAAGCCGGACTTAAATTGATTTCTTTGATCATACTGCCATGTTGCATCGGTTTTAAAAGTTAAAG
>CAYLVF010000279.1:0-4066 GCA_964387045.1 uncultured Melioribacter sp.
CTTTATAATGCAACGGCGACCACAAGTCTGCCATGTTCTCTGATTCCCACATCGCGGCTTCGCCTGTGGTATTCTTTGTGATCTTTAAGCTTCTTCCCATCGATATAAATTGATCGGTTGCCCAAGTTAACGTTGCTCCGCCTGGCTCTGATCCTTTTGTCCAATAGGATGGCAAGTCTTGTTCGAAACTACCGACTTCATTAATTCCACTTTGAGCGTAAATTGATAATGTGCCGGTGATTAGGATTATTAAAAATCCCTGTGCCCATTTGAATGTTTTGAAAAATTTCAGCATTACTCCTCCTTGTTTTAGTTTGTTACTTGACTCTTGATAATACGGGTATGATCTACTCTATTAAAAATATCTTTGATATCCTTTAATTGAACTTTGCTTGTTGGAATACCGGTAAGATTAATTTTACCAGAGACAAGCAATTTTACGGCAGCATCAAAGGTAAACGGATTTAAAAAAGAATTGTGAATTTTAATTTCGTTTCGGAATAGCTCTTGAAGGTTCAACTCTATTGTTTCATTCTTAGCCGCTAGACCAAATATTACAATGCGTCCTCCTTTAGCAGCAAGCTTTAACGATAACTCAACAGTTTCTTTTTTTCCAACACATTCAATTGCAACATCAGTACCGCCGTCAGTGTAATCGAAAATGGATTTAACTAAATTTTTATCGTTAGGAGAAAATGCAATATCGGCACCAAGCTTTAACCCAATTTGTTTTCTTGATTCAATCGGTTCAACAAGAATTATTTTAGCAGCTCCGGATAGTTTTACCAACTGAATCATCATTAAACCAATTGAACCACCTCCAATTATAGTAACAGTATCACCGGGTTTAATTTCTGCTTGTTCAATTCCTCTCAAACAACAAGAAAGCGGCTCGGCAAAGGCGGCAAGTGAAAGATCAAAATCATTTGGAAGTGAATATATTTGAGATGAAGGAACGATTGAATATTCGGCAAATCCACCATTTAAAGTAACACCAAGCGCCTGATGATTTTCACAAAACTGCACCTTACTTTTTCTACAGTATTTACATTTACCGCAGTAAATATTCGGATCAACAGCAACTTTTTCGCCAATCTGAAAATCATTTACGTTGTCAGCTTTATCAGTAACCACACCGGAAAATTCGTGGCCTAGAATAACAGGGATGTTTGCAGGCGCTTTCCCGTAAATGATATGATGATCGGTACCGCATACTCCGCAATAACTTACTCCAACAAGAACTTCACCACTGTCTAATTGTCGAAGCGGGTATTCAGATAAATCAAATTGATTTACGCCATTATAAACGGCAGCTAACATATTTTATTCACAATTTCTTTGTCGATTTGCGAATTATTAATTCAACCGGGACAAGTATTTTTTTACCATTAATATTTTTGTTCTTCAAAACTTCCATCATTAATCTTAATGCTTCGGTTCCTAAATCAATTTTGGGGACTCTAATTGTTGTTAATGGAGGATCGAGCAGTAAATCGACTTCAACATCATCGAAACCGATAATTGAAACGTCATTCGGAATATGATAGCCGTTATCTTTTAAATAATGCATAGCACCAATTGCCATTGCGTCATTACAAGCAAATACAGCTGTTATATTTTTATTCTTCTTGAATAATGTTTTTGCGGCATCATACCCATTTTGCCTATCGGGATAAGGAGAAGTTGTATGTATATATTTATCATTGAACTTAATACCTGCATTCTCAAGTGCTCTTGAGTATCCCATTAAGCGGTTATATATACTCGGATGCCGAATATCACCGCCGATAAATGCAATATTTTTATGTCCATATTCAATTAGATGATTTGTTGCGAGGATTCCCCCTTGAATATTATCAATCAACACAACCGGGTATTCATCGCCTTCGAGAACATAATCAACAAAAATTAACGGAAGTTTATATTTAGCAATTCTTTCAATTAAGTTATGAGGCACCTTCCCGGCAATAATTACACCATCAACGCTTCGGTCAAGAATAAATCTTGGTAAAGGATCATTCTCGCTATAATCGGAAGCTACTGTAGTTAAGAGAATATAAAATCCACTATCTCTTGCTTCAAACTCTGTCCCTAAAAATATTCGTGTATAAAAAGGTTCTGTACGTAAAAAGTGATCATCTGTTAGTATGAATCCAATGTTCCCGGTTTTTTGTGAAACTAAATCGCGGGCAGATTTTGAGGGATGATAGTCGAGTTGTTTAATGACCTTTAGAACTTTCTTTTTTGTTTCGGGAGAGATACGATCGTTATCATGAATGACTAAAGATACAGTTGCGATGGAAACTTTCGCCTTTGAAGCAACATCTTTTATGGTAGCTGCCATTCAATTTCTCAGTTAAACGTTTAACTTGATTTCAATATAATTATGCCGAAGCTTTTTGTCAAGCAAATAATGCATGTGCTATTAAAGGATATTGAGACATAAAATTTTATTTAAATCGGTTAAACGATTAATTAAACTTTGCGGCTAAAAGTGAAACGTTGTGATATTCATAGGTCGGTTTCGCTTTTGGAGCGTGTTTTTTTAAGTAATGTGATCCGGTTTAATAAGGGCTATGTAATCTTAATTACATAAAAGCGGATTAGGAAAATGTGCGAGTTATGCTGTTTACGATAAGCCAACACCTATTTTACCAACAGCATTTGCTTGGTATCTACAAACGAACTACTTGTAAGTTTATAGATATACACTCCACTAGCTAAGCATGAAGCATTAAATTCCACTTCGTAGATTCCGGGTCGTAATTGATGGTTTACCAATGTTTTGATTTCTTTTCCTAATATGTCATAAATGCGTAGAGTTATTTTTTCGCTTTGCTTATTTATTCCATACGATGGGATACTAAACTTGATTTTTGTGGTTGGATTAAATGGATTGGGATAATTTTGGAAGAGCTTAAAATCTTTTGCAATAATTTCCTCTTCAATACCGGTTGAATTTGGATCGAAAATTTTGATCTCGTCAATAAAGATTTCATTTTGCGAAAGATTTCCGAATTCATCAACAATTTCAAATAAATTCACATTTCCCCAATCGAATAATCCTTGCGGGTTATACCAGCCATTATCCCATGACCCGGTTTCATAAAAATCGGAAAGCGGAATTTCTACATATTGCCACTGACCGTTAAATAAGGCAGCAAAAGTATCTATGTCGTAACTCATTCGCCATGGATGATCTTTATCGTTTATTTTTGTATCTACAAACCTTATCTGAAATTTTATACTAGGATTATCTCCTCTAATCCAAAATCCGATATTATAATTATTATCTAGTAAGTAAGTTAAATCTTTTATTGGTGTGAATTGAAATCTAACAGCATCATATTGAGAAGGATTTGACCACGAGATACAATAATCACCCTCCTTAGCATTATTGTTATAAAAATTAAGCTCTCCTTTTGTGTAACTATTACTAGCAATCCCGGGCTCGATAAAATCCGAATAGATAACAAATCCTGTTGAATCTGGTTTTAACTCAAATTCACTTTGAGGGGGGACATTAAACCCTAGTGCGGCTATTAAATTAATATTTAGATCATTTTCAAAAATTCCACTGCTGTTTTTTTCAAACAAACCGAAACCACCATGATAATCCCAAGTTGTCCATGGTATTTCTCTGTGTTCAAGATAAGTTCTTACAATATTGTACCAAAGTACTCTATCGTTATTATTTGCATTGTCCATAAGAACGCCAAACTCACCGCAAAAAACCTTTACATTTCTTAAGGTCTTAAATTCATATGCTATATCTATCAATTGTCTGACTTTACTTATTGTACCATCATTTGAATAGTTATTCAGTGCATCTCCGACCCACGTTCCAACTAGTTCTGGCGGAACCGGCGGCATTGATAAAGGATTATAAGGGAACGGTACACCACTTAACGGGACCAATGACGGAGTTACCCAGCTTGCTCCTTGATGAGTAAATAAAAACGGATCATAAAAATGAAAAGTGTAAATTAAGTTATCATCATCATAAACCGGCATCGCAGATAAATTATTATAACTATTCCATCCTGCCGGACCGACAATAATTGTA
>CAYLVF010000280.1:0-4054 GCA_964387045.1 uncultured Melioribacter sp.
AGCAAACTGCCGTCGATCGGCAAAAAAACTGCTCAAAGACTTGCTCTGCACTTAATAAAGACAGATCCTGAGAATGTTCTTAATTTAATAAAAGCAATAACCGATCTAAAAGAAAAGATTAAACTTTGCTCGGTTTGTTTCAATCTCGCAGTCGATGATACATGTGACATTTGCCAAAGTACAAAAAGAGATAAGTCTGTTATTTGCGTTGTAGAAGAAGCAAGTGATATAATCGCTATCGAGCGAACAAATGAATACAAAGGTTTATATCATGTACTTGGTGGAGTTTTATCGCCGTTAAGCGGAACTTCGGTTGAAGACCTCCATATTCAAGAATTAATCGGCAGATTGCAGAATTCAGAAGTTAAAGAAATTATTTTAGCTTTAAATCCCGACACAGAAGGGGATACTACTTCTCTATACTTAGCAAAATTAATTAAACCGCTCAACATAAAAGTAACCCGTATCGCGCGTGGAATTCCAATAGGAGGCGATTTGGAATTTTCCGATGATGCTACGATTGGACGTGCTGTACTTGGTAGAAGTGATGTCTAATGCCCGAATGGTTTGAAGACTGGTTTGCATCCGAACAATATTTGAATGTGTATAAGCATCGTGATCAAAAAGATGCTCTACTGCTGCTTGATTTAATTCATAAAACAGTTTCACTCAAAAAAGATTTTCTAATTTTAGATGCCGCATGCGGTGCAGGCAGATATTCAAACTTACTTCTGCAGAGCGGATACAAAGTCATCGGTTTTGATTTGAGTCTTCCACTTTTAAAAATTGCTAAAGCAGATACCATAAAGATTTCCGGTGAGAGTATTTTTTTTAAATCAGATATTCGTACAGTACAGTTGAAAATGAAATTCAACCTAATCTTAAATGTATTTACAAGTTTTGGTTATTTTGATACCGACGAAGAGAATTTCAGTTTTATAAATAATTCCATAACTTTCCTCAAAAAGAAAGGGTATTTTGTTTTTGATTATATCAACAAACAATACCTTATTGATAATTTAGTCCCGTATTCGCAAAAAAAAGTTGATGGTTATTCTATCGAAGAAAAAAGGAAAATCGAAAATCAAAGAGTAATAAAAGAAATAAATATTATGAAGGGTATTGAAAGACATAGTTTTACCGAATCGGTTAAGTTGTATTCACCGCAAATATTGTTTGAAAAGTTTTCTAAGACCGGTTATAAAATTATCGATGTCTTTGGTAGTTATGAAGGAGAAAATTTTTCTGAGATAAATTCCCCTCGTATCATAATAATTGGACAGAATGAATAATAAATTATTTCTAATATTAATAGTGATTTTGCTTAGCTCATGTGATTTATTTTCGACAAGAGAAGTTGAAGAACCACAAAAGAGCGGGTCTAATTATGTACCTCCAACTACACCCAAGTTATTATTCGATAACTTGCGTAATTCTTTATCGGAAAAAGTATCTGAAAACTATATGGCTTCGTTTGTCGATTCTGCTTTTCTTAATTCTGAGTTCAATTACATAGCGGCGTCCGGTGCAGAAGCAACATTTCAAACACTTTCCCATTGGGATTTATCCGCCGAACGTATTTATATTAATAATGTTTTCTCCGCTGTTGGTCAGTCTGCAATTTTATTATCGTTGACAGATGAGTTCTCGACACCGCAAGGTGATAGCGCAATATATTTTTATACTTACGCCTTAAATGTACCGACAAATAATCCCGATTTCCCAACAGTATATCAGGGTAATGTTGAGTTTACTATAAAACTTGATTCGAGAAATCAATGGGTTATTACAAAATGGCGGGATATTCAAGTCGGCAACTTACCAAGTTGGAGTGAGTTAAGAGGGCGTTACTATTAAATCGGTAGTTTTTATATTATTCATTTTATTTTTATTCGCCGGATGTGTTAATCCTTTCGCACCTGCGTTGGATGACTCAATCTCCGGTGAAGATGGGCTGATAACAGATCAAAAAACTATCGATGGTCTTTTTAGAAATTTTCAGTACGCATATAGTTTTAAGGATACAACGATTTACGGTAATTTATTGACGAAGGATTTTACTTTTACTTACCGCGATTATGATCTTGGTTTTGATATATCCTGGGGAAGAGAAGAAGAAATGCGTGTTACTTACGGGTTGTTCCAGAATGCACAACGTCTAGATTTAATTTGGAATGAAATAGTTTCGATTACATCGGATTCGACAAATATTATTCGTAGTTTTGGATTAACCATAACATTTAATCCGACTGATGTTATCAATGTTGACGGAAAGATTAATCTCCTGTTAAAAAAGAACGAAAGCCGAAAGTGGCAAATTATTAATTGGTTGGATGAATCTAATTTTTAAGGGCAAATGATACTTTTCTACTTAACAGAAACTTTTCGATCGATTAAGCAATCAAAACTAGCTTCGTTTATTACTATCATTTCGTTATCGATTGCTATACTGGCAACGGATATGTCGGTTGTTTTGGTATTACTTTCAAATAAGATTGATGATGAACTTAAAGAAAGGGTAGAATTAGATATTTTTCTAGTTAAGGATGCATCATCGAATGATATTCAAACACTAGGCAGTCAACTACGAAAAGATAAACGACTGCAAGTTGTAGAGTATATCTCGTCTGAAAAAGCCGAAATAAATTTTATTAAAGAAACCGGGGAAGACTTCAAGTCGATACTTGAAGCTAATCCTCTGCCTCCATCTTACAGGGTCAAGTTCAAATCTCAAAGTGTTGACCAAAATACAATAGATCAATTTGTTAAAGAAGTTGAAAAAACTAAGATAGTGGATGAAGTTATCTATGATTACTCTACCATTATTTCATTAATAAATTTCATCAATTCGAGTAAGTATATTATATTTAGTCTTTCGTTTGTGTTTGTTTTTCTGGCAATCTATCTTGTTTACTCAACAAATAAACTGCAGATTCAAAATAAAATTGAAAAATATAACACTATGAAATTAGTCGGGGCAAAACTTAGCACATTAAAAATTCCAATATATTTTACCGGATTTATTTTTGGTGCCATTGCCTCTATAATCTCCATAACATTAATACTTTTTTTGACAGAATTTATTCAAAGATTTTATTACAATTTCAATTTCATTAATTATATTTATATTGGTACTTTTGTCATCTTCCTTTTAGGAATATTTTATGGAATACTGGGCAGCGTGATAACATCACGAAGTATTTCGCTAAAAATTAATAAATTTTAATCGACTCAAATAAGAAGGAATTTCATGAAATCGAAAACCATATTTATCCTCTTCTTTTTACTTAGTCTATCATTATTAGCTCAAGTAAAGGACTACGAAATAGGTGTTTCACCGCTCGATAGGAATTATCGACAGGGAGGATTATACGATTATTCAGACCCCTCTTCAGTTAATATGAGAGTTGCGGTATGGGGATTTATGCGATATCCCGGCAGGTATATAGTTCCGGTTAATACAACAGTTGCAGATTTACTTTCCTATGCGGGAGGTCCGACTGATGATGCAAATTTAGAAGACATTCGACTATATAGGGTGTTGCAGGACTCTACTCAAATGATGATGAAAATTGATTACAACGATCTATTATGGGAACCAAGTCTGAAGCGCACAAAAAAATACATACCAGAGCTTAAAGGGGGGGATATTCTGCTTATACCGGGCGCACCCAGATTGTACTTTAAAGATTGGTTTAGTATAACTCTTTCAGTAGTTTCTACTCTAATTTCACTTTCAATACTAATCTTAAACATCATAAAAAAATAATTCCGAGGAATTCAAGTGAAGAACCAAGATTTTATGAATGAACAAAATGAAACAACATTAAAAGATTATATAAATCTTATACGACAGAATCTTTTACCTATTATAATAATAACTATTGCGGCAGTTGGAATAGCATTATTTTATGCTCTTACCGCAACCAATATTTATTCTAGTACAACTTCCATGAAACTCAATAAACCTTCCGGTAATATTCTTGAAGCTCCCTTATTGCCTGAATTTCAGGATTTCGGAAGTGATCGGTTTATTGCCAATGAGATTGAAATA
>CAYLVF010000281.1:0-4046 GCA_964387045.1 uncultured Melioribacter sp.
GGCATATCTTAAACTCTAGCTTTTTCTTCTTTTAACAATATATTTATTAGATGGATTTTTTCTTTTTCTAGTCTTCAATCCTTTTGCTTTTTGACCCCAAGGAGATACAGGATGACCTCCGCCTGAGGTTCTACCTTCACCACCACCCATTGGGTGATCGACAGGGTTCATAACAACTCCACGAACTTTTGGTCTTTTACCCAACCATCTAGTTCTACCTGCTTTGCCTAAACTTATATTTTCATGTACCGAGTTACCGACAGAACCAATTGTAGCCATACATTCAATACTTACCATTCTAATTTCTCCGGAAGGTAATTTTAATCTAGCATATTTACCTTCTTTAGCATTAAGAGAAATTTCGGTTCCTGCAGACCTTCCAATTTGCGCACCTTTACCCGGTTTCAATTCGATGTTGTGAATAATTGTCCCATCGGGTATATCTTTTAACTTGAGTGCGTTACCAACCTTTATATCAGATTTAGCACCTGAGACAACGGTATCGCCAACATACAATCCATTAGGTGCAATAATATATCTTTTCTCACCATCGGCATAATGTAGAAGAGCTATTCTAGCTGATCTATTTGGGTCATATTCGACCGCAAAAACTTTAGCCGGTATATCATGTTTATCTCTTTTAAAATCGATTAAGCGGTATCTTCTTTTGTGACCACCCCCGATATGACGAGAAGTAATTCTGCCTTTATTATTTCTACCTCCTGATTTTGTCAGAGGAGCAGTTAACGATTTCTCGGGTATATCTTTTGTAACCGTATCAAAAGACGAGAAAGACATGAATCTTGTTCCGGGTGTATTTGGTTTTAATTTTCTAATAGCCATTTACTAAACTCCAATTCCTTATGCTTCACCAAAGAGATCTATTGTTTGACCTTCTTTCAATTTCACAATTGCTTTTTTATATCGAGGGGTTTTTCCTGTAAATCTACCTTTACGGGTAAATTGAGTTTTGGTTTTCCCTTTATATTTTATAGTGTTAACATCAACAACGTCAACATCAAATTTTTCTTTAATTGCCTTAATTATTTCAATTTTATTAGCGTTGAAATCAACCACAAAACCGTATTTGTTGTTTTCCTTTTCGGAAATTTCGGTCATTTTTTCAGTTATCAAAGGTCTTATTAAAACGTTTCGCATTTCTAAACCAACTAATTAGTTTAATGATTTTTGAATTTCTTCTACAGCACTTTTTTGCAACAATACTAATTGATTATTAACTATATCGTAAGTTGACGCATTGGATGCTTGCAGTATATTTAACTTTGGTAAATTTCTACCCGAGAGATAAACTTTTTCACGATTGCCGGCAGTAAGCAACAAAGTTTTCTTTCCATTGATCTTTAATGCAGAAAGAATATTTAACAATTCTTTTGTCTTTGGTGAATCAAAATCAAAATCTTCAACAACCATAATTTGTTCTGCTTTAATTTTATATGAGAGAGCAGATTTTCTAGCAAGCTGCAAAACTTTTTTATTCAATTTTTGTCGATAATTACGTGGTCTTGGTCCGAAAATAGTACCACCACCAACCCAAAGAGGTGACCGAGTTGTACCGGCTCTAGCACCACCTCTTCCTTTTTGTTTCCAGGGTTTTCTTCCCCCGCCTCTAACTTCAGCTCTTTCTTTAGCCTTATGGGTACCCTGTCTTTGGTTTGCGAGGTAACTTTTAACAGCCAAATAAATAACATGATCGTTAGGTTCAACACCGAAAATTTCATCGGATAGTTCCACCTTACTGCTTGATTTCGAACCGTCTATTTTATAAACATCAACTTTCATTTCTGTACCACTACTTATTAATTTCTACAAGTGAATTAATTGAACCGGGGACCGCACCTTTTATCAAAATTATATTTTTCTCCGGAATTATCTTAACGACAGTCAATCTGGAAACAGTAACACGCTCGTAACCGGTTCGACCCGCCATTCTTGTACCTTTGAAAACTCTTGATGGATCTGAGCTTGAACCGATTGAACCGGGGGCTCTTAAACGATCACTTTGACCGTGAGTTGTGCCGCCGACCCCGCCAAAACCGTGTCTTTTCATTACACCTTGGAACCCTTTACCTTTGCTCATTCCGGTAACCTTAACTTTATCACCTTCCTGGAAAATTTCAACGCTTATAGAGTCACCAACTTTAAAATCATTGCCGTTGAAGTTTTTGAATTCTCTCAATAAACGAGGGGGCTTCAAACCATTTTTACTAAAAACCGCAAGTTGAGCTTTAGCCGTTCTTTTTTCCTTTTTTTCACCAAACCCAAGCTGTAAAGCAATATAACCATCTTTCTCTTTAGATCTTACAGCATACACTGGGCAAGGACCGGCTTCGATAACCGTTACCGGGACAGCCTTACCATCCGGTAAAAATACCGAAGTCATTCCAAGTTTTTTTCCTAACAATCCGGGCATTTTAAAAATCCTTATAACTTAATCTCAATATCTACACCCGCCGGTATATCTAGTTTACTAAGTGAATCGACGGTTTTGTTATTCGAGTTATGAATATCAATAATTCTTTTGTGTGCTCTAATTTCAAATTGTTCACGCGATTTTTTATCTACGTGGGGAGATCTCAAAACGGTAAAAACAGTTCTTCTGGTAGGTAAAGGAATAGGTCCCGAAACAACTGCACCTGTACTTTTAACAGTCTTAATGATCTTCTCGGTAGATTTATCTATCAATATATGATCGTAAGATTTTAATTTTATTCTGATCTTTTGACCTGGCACTTTGAATCTCTCCTTATTATTCACACAGAGAGAAGGTCGCAAGACCTTCTCTCAATAAATTTAATTTCTACAAACTGTCAACTATTGAATTATTTTGGTAACAACACCGGAACCAACAGTTCTTCCACCTTCACGGATAGCAAATCGAAGACCTTCTTCCATAGCGATTTCGGAAATCAAATTAACTTTTAGTTTCACGTTATCACCAGGCATGACCATCTCGGTACCTTCAGGTAATTCTGCAACACCCGTTACGTCGGTTGTTCTAAAATAAAACTGCGGTCTATATCCTTGAAAAAATGGGGTATGACGACCACCTTCTTCTTTTGATAAGATATAAACTTCACCTTCAAATATTGTATGAGGGGTAATGGAACCAGTCTTAGCTAAAACCATACCTCTTTCAATTTCTTTTTTATCAACACCGCGCAATAAAATACCTGCATTATCGCCAGCCATAGCTGCATCAAGTTCTTTCCTAAACATTTCGATACCTGTTACAACTGTTTTCTTATGCATCCCAAGACCAATTAATTCAACTTCTTCTTGAATTTTAACTTGACCTCTTTCAACTCTACCTGTAGCAACAGTACCACGACCGGTAATAGAGAAAACGTCTTCAACCGGCATTAGAAACGGTTTATCAGCGTCTCTTGGCGGAATCGGTATATAGCTATCAACAGCTTCCATTAATTTCCAAATACAAGTGAGTCTTTCATCTGTGTCTGGGGTTGAGTCATCAGTTGAAGCTTCTAACGCATGTAATGCACTACCTTGAATAATCGGAATTTCATCACCCGGGAATTCATATTCTGTTAATAGGTCTCTAAGTTCAACTTCAACTAATTCTAACAATTCAGGATCATCAACTAGATCCACTTTATTCATAAAGACAACCATTTTAGGAACACCCACCTGACGAGCAAGCAGAATATGTTCTCTAGTTTGCGGCATTGGACCGTCGGTTGCAGCGACGACGAGAATAGCACCGTCCATCTGAGCAGCACCGGTAATCATGTTTTTGACGTAGTCTGCGTGACCGGGGCAATCAACGTGAGCATAATGTCTGTTTTCGGTAGAATACTCAACGTGAGCAGTTGCAATAGTAATACCGCGTTCTTTTTCTTCAGGAGCATTGTCAATACTATCAAATGTTCTTTTTTCGGATAATCCTCGTTTAGCCAAAGCCATTGTGATAGCAGCAGTAAGAGTTGTCTTACCGTGGTCAACGTGACCAATTGTACCTATGTTAACGTGAGGTTTACTCCTATCAAATTTTTCTTTTGCCATCGAAT
>CAYLVF010000282.1:0-367 GCA_964387045.1 uncultured Melioribacter sp.
CTTCGTTCGGTGGATTGGGGAAATATGATTTGTCTTATTTGGCTCATAGTCCAAGTGTTATCGGTTATTATGTTCTGCAAGGTGAAGGATACAAATTTAAGTTTGGCGGAGGTGCCGGGTATAGAATCATTTCTGTTGATGAAGAACTTCCGACTTCAAATGCGGTAACCAACTTTACTGCAAATGGTTTCGGACTTCTATTAAAGACTCAAGCACATACCTTACTCAGCGGTAATTTTTATGCATACTTCGGGGCTGATATACGGTATGATATTATTGGTGAAGCAACAAACGAAAATTCAAAATTGGAAGCTCCCGGCTTAAAAGAAGAAGTTAACTTCAATACTCTTTCTTTTGGTGTGAAGAT
>CAYLVF010000282.1:377-4046 GCA_964387045.1 uncultured Melioribacter sp.
AATAAGGTAATTTCATGACGATTATAGAAGCTGTTTTTCTCGGTATTATTCAAGGACTTACAGAATTTCTTCCTATCAGCAGTACCGGTCATTTAACTGTTGCAGGTAAATTGATGGGCTTAATTTCCGAAGAGCACCCGGAACGTTGGACGGCATTTATTGCTGTTATTCAAATCGGTACTCTAATTGCTATCATGACATATTTTTGGAAAGATCTTATAAATATCACAAAGGATTTCCTAAAATTTAATCTCATAAAACCACGAAAATTTTCCGAACAAAGTTTTGATTCAAAACTCGGATGGTTAATTATTATTGGTTCAATACCGGTTATTGTAGTTGGATTAGGATTCAAAGATTTTATTGAAGGAGCTTTTACAAAAAATTTATATGTAATAGCAATAAGTTTAATTGCGCTCGGTGTTATACTTGGTTTTGCTGAAAAAATCGGTAAGTTCAAAAAAGAATTAAAAGACTTAAAATGGTACGATGGGTTGATTGTCGGTTTTGCACAAGCACTTGCACTTATACCGGGGTCTTCCCGGTCTGGCACAACTATTACAGCCGGTATTTTTCTCGGATTCAAAAGAGAAACAGCAGCAAGATTTTCATTCTTGTTAAGTGTCCCGGCGATTCTAGGCAGCGGTCTTTTGCAATTATACGAAGCACTGAAATATATCGACTCATCCGGCATGGTTGATTTGATTGTTGCTACTGTCTTTTCGGCTATTAGCGGTTATCTAACAATAGAATTTTTACTTAGATTTTTAAGAAAAAACTCAACATTAGTTTTTGTATTTTACAGAATTGCTATCGGCATCATAATTTTTGTATTAATAAATAATGAGTTAATAAACCCGTAGGAGGAATAACATGAATAAACTAAAACTTGTCATCTTGTTATTTATCATGTTCTCAATAACAAGCTGCGCAGATCAAAAAGTTAATGATCAACCTCAATCATCAATAAATCAAGAGAATCAAATGAGTGAAGAAGAAAAATACAACTATGTTTCAATTGCTCCTGACTCAATGCTAGTAGCAGTAGTTGAAACTAATTTAGGTACATTTGAATTAGAACTCTATCCGAATGAAACACCTATAACTGTAACAAACTTTGTAACATTAGCAGAAGAAAACTTTTATGATAGCGTTACTTTTCACAGAGTAATTGACGGCTTCGTAATTCAGGGTGGTGATCCAACAGGTACAGGTTCGGGCGGAAAAAGTATTTATGAAGGTAAGCCATATGAAGATGAATTCGTTCCTACATTACGGCATGATTCCGCCGGAATTTTATCTATGGCTAATCGTGGTCCGCATACGAACACCAGTCAATTTTTTATAACACTTGCACCAACACCGCACCTTGATGACAAACATACTGTTTTCGGCAAAGTTATAAATGGAATGGATGTTATTGCTAAAATCGGTAAAGTTCCGACAGAACCGCCACACAATCGCCCGGTAGAACCTGTAGTAATGGAAAAAGTTACAATCGAAAGAAGAGCAAAAACAAACTAGCTGAATGAAACAGCAAGAGTTTTTTACATCTCGCTGGGGATTAATAATTGCAACGTTGGGTATTGCAGTAGGTACCGGTAATATCTGGCGTTTCTCACGTATTGTTGCTCAGAATGGGGGCGGTTCTTTTTTAATCCCTTGGGTTGTTTTTCTTCTGTTTTGGTCTATCCCGTTAATTATTGCAGAGTTTGCAATCGGTAAATCAACGCGGCTAAGTCCTGTTGGTGCAATCTCAAAAACCGCCGGTAAAAATTTTGGTTGGATGGGAGCATTTATCGCTCTTGTATCGACTGCTATAATGTTTTATTACTCGGTTGTAACAGGGTGGTGTCTCTATTATTTTTCGTCCGCAATCTCCGGTAATCTTTTTGAAACACAAAATCATCTCGATTACTGGAATCAATTTTCAGCAAGTAACTTACCGATATTATTTCATGCAGTTGCAATTGGAATCGGTTCGTTGGTGATTTACAGAGGGATTGTAAACGGAGTTGAAAAAGTTAACAAAGTATTAGTCTCTTCGCTTGTTATAATACTCTTAATTTTATTTTTCAGAGCAGTAACACTTCCGAATGCAATTGAAGGAATAAAGTATTTCTTCACTCCGCAAATGGAATATTTGTTAGACTACAAAGTTTGGTTGAATGCACTTACTCAAAATGCTTGGGATACCGGAGCCGGATGGGGACTTATTCTTGTTTATGCAACTTATATGAGAAAACGTGAAGACATTCCGCTTAATGCTGCTTTAATTGGATTCGGCAACAATTCTATTTCATTAATTGCAGGAATAACAATTTTCTCTACTGTTTTTGCGCTTAGTTCGGTTGATGCAATGAATCAAATTTCGCAATCGGGTCCGGCAAATACAGGACTTACATTTATATATCTCCCAATCTTATTCTCTAAAATTTCAAACAGTATGGGAGTCAATACATTTTTTGCAGTAATGTTTTTCTTAGCTTTATCATTTGCGGCACTTTCTTCTTTAATTTCCTTAATTGAATTAACAACCCGCGTATTTATTGATTACGGCATTGCAAGAAAGAACGCCGTCAAATTAGTTGCCGCTGCTGGTTTTGTATTGGGGATTCCTTCCGCCATGGATATTGATTTTTTCATCAATCAAGATTGGGTATGGGGGGTAGGATTAATTATTAGCGGCGCTTTTATTTCTTTCTCAATAAACAAGTAAGGTGTATATAAATTTAGAACAGAAAATAAAAAAGAAGAGGGGAGTGATATAAAAATAGGAAAGTGGTTCAATTATTCTATTAAGTATTTTATTCCGATACAGGCAATTGTGTTATTGTTTTGGTGGCTTGTTTCTTCCGTTACATGGGATCCCGAATGGTGGAATCCGTTCCATGCCGAAAATGCCGGAACATGTTTATTACAATGGGGATTATTTATTTCGTTTTTTTATTTGTTTAATAAGAGACTTGTTCTTCAAAAGTGGTTAAATTAATGGATATAATTTCTATCATAACACTGATTTTTGTTACCACGTTGGTTTGGGGTGGCTTTATATTTTTTCTAACTAAAGCCATCAAAAAAGAAAATCAAAAGAGAAAGAATGGCTAAAGTTAAGCACCGATCACTATATGAATTACCTGATTTAATTAAGGGGGATAAACTTCCTCCGGTTATATTTTTATGCGGAGAAGATAGTTATGCAATTGACGGCGCAGTTCGTTTATTAATTGAAGCAATTGAACCTCAGCTTGGTTCTGATTTTGATAAAGAAATTATTTCTGCTGAAAAGAAATCATCCGCTCAACAAATAGTTGATCTTTTATTTGCTTTTCCGTTTGGAGGCAGAAAAAAGCTTGTGGTTGTAAAGGATTTTGCTAATGTGGATGACAAGAAAATTTTTTCCGAAATAATCAGCTCGCCACCCGACTATCTTTATCTAATTATTACACAACCTGGTAAAGTTAATGCAACTAAAATAGAACCATACGCTTCACTCCATAAAAATAAATATATGTTCGAAGCTGAAAAATTAAAACAGCACGAACTTGCTGATTGGTTGGTCAAACATGCCAAGAAAAATAAATCAATTCTCTCGTATGAAAATGCACTGGCTTTAACCGAAATTGTCGGCGAAGAAAAATCTCTTCTAGAAATGCAGATGCAGAAATT
>CAYLVF010000283.1:0-4019 GCA_964387045.1 uncultured Melioribacter sp.
ATATTGGAATTCTTCCTTAGAATGTTTTTTTCTATAACTAAGTTTATTCAGACCGCCGCCCCATGTTCCAAACCATAATGATTTTTCGCTATCTTCATAAATTGCCGAGATACTGTTGTTGCTTATACTCCCCAATATGTTTTCGTTACTTGTGTAATGAATAAAGTTATTTGAATTTTTATCAAGGCGATTAAGTCCGCCGCCAAGAGTACCAACCCATAAAATACCATCGCTATCCTCAAAGACCGCTCTAATCATATTGCTGCTCAGGCTAAAGGGAACGGAAGGATTATGTTGATAATGAACAAACCGTTTTCTGAACGGGTTATATTTGTTTATGCCGCCGCCAACAGTTCCAATCCAAATCAAGCCGGCTCTGTCTTCTGTTATAAATCTAACTATATTACTGTTCAACCCGGTTAATTTTTGCGGGTTATATGTTATGTTAGTAAACTTATTTTCTTTTGAATCAAAAATGCTTAATCCGCCCTCGGTTCCAATCCATAGAAAACCTTGCTGATCTTCATAGATTGAAGTAACGTTGTTATTAATTAATCTGTTGTCTTTGTTTGGCTCAAAAGAAAATGATTCGAATAACATTGTTGACGGATCAAGTTTACTTAATCCTCTTCCGAATGTACCAATCCAAATTGTACCTTCTTTATCTTTCGCTAATGACCAGATAAAGTTACTGCTTATGCTATTGAATCTAGCCGGACTTACCGTGTAACGAACAAATTTTCCGGTAGCAGTATTAAATTTATTTAAACCTCCGCCATTGGTCCCTATCCATAAAATACCTGTATCATCTTCAATTATATCACGAATGCTGTTGTTGCTGATACTGTATTCATCGGCAAAACTATATTTGAATTTTGTAAATGATTCGTCTGATCTGTTAAATAAATTTAAACCACCGTTATTTGTTCCTATCCATAAATTCCCTCTACTGTCTTCAAATATTTTTCTGATATCATCTTGACTGATACTAAGCGGATCATTTGGATCGTGTTTGTAACGGACAAAGATTTCTTTTTCTCTATCATACTTATTCAAACCGCCGTTGCTTGTACCGATCCATAAATTTTGATATTTATCTTCACATAAAGTCCAAATAAAATTATCGGAAATTGAATTTGAGTCTCTTTCATTATGTCTAAAAATTGTAAAGTTGTAACCGTCATACTTATTTAATCCGTCTTCGGTACCGAACCATAAAAATCCTTTGCTATCCTGAAGTATACAGTGTATTGTCGCCTGTGAAAGTCCCATTGCAGGTGTGATATGCTCAAACTTGATTTCTTTTTCTTGATTAGCATTTAAGGCTGCTGTTCCACAACAAAGCATCAATAAGTAGATAAATAATTTCACTAAATATTGCGGGTATGATCTCAGAATTCTCTTAAAAATTAGGGGAGCAATCTTGAATGGTTGCAAGAAGGTATTTTTGTTAAAAAATAATATCATATAAATCAAATGTGAATTCTAATTCTTAAAGAAAATTTTAATTCCAAACTCGTTTATATTTCTTTCTCTATATAAAAATACAAGAATTAACCTAAACGTTCCAATCAATAAATTAGCACCGATCACAAGCATAATTATATGGTTTACTTAAGATTTTCATTCACTATAAACCATAAAAAAATATTTATATTGCACAATCAATTAAACATTATTTTTAACATAATTAGTCTATGACCACTCTGTTCACAAAAAAACAAGCCGAAGATTTAATTAACAACCTATATAAATCAACAAAAGATATTCTTCAAACAAGTGACATAATTGAGAAAGATTATCACTTCGAATTTTCAGTCAAAGAAGAAAAAGAAACAGTGAAAGTTCTTGTTTATTTTGGGAAGAAAGGCGTTAAAAAAGTTATTCAAGGTAATCCCTCGGAAAGTTTACGTTATTTGCTGGTTGATGAAATAAAACCTGCAGTAAACGAACCTGATGAATATATAGGCAGTGATGAAACCGGCAAAGGAGATATTTTTGGTCCGCTTGTTACTTGCGCATTTTATGTTGATGACAAATTACAAAAGAAATTAAAATCAATCGGTGTGCGGGACAGCAAAGAATTAAACGATCTACAGATAAACAAGATTGCCGGTGAATTAAAAAAAATTGCAAAGGATAACTACGAGATCATATCTATCAATCCGAAACGTTATAATGAACTTTATGCAAGATTCAAAAACATAAACGAAATTCTAAATTGGTCTCACTCTAAAGCGATAGAAAATTTATTAGCCCGAAAACCCGTCGAAAAAATAATTACCGATAAGTTTAGAAAGAAGGACTTAAAATTCTCAATGCAATTCGATTATAATAGTTATGAAATTATTCAAGAAACTAAAGCGGAAAAATATACTGCGGTTGCAGCGGCGTCCATACTTGCACGAAGTAAACAGCTTGAATGGTTTTCGCAGCAAAAGAAAAACGGACTCGAATTAAAACGCGGAGCTTCGAACGAAGTTAAGGAAATTATTCATAATCTTATTAAGATTAACAGTAAAGAATACTTAAAAGATTTTGCCAAAATGCATTTCAAACCTATAAGCAATTTATAAGTATTTACTAAACTTCCTTTTTATACCACCGATTATATTTATTATATTTGCAAAACTTTTGAGGAAGATTAGAGGAATTTATGGCAAAGAGAAACGGCGGAATTAAGAGAATCGGAATTTTAACCGGAGGTGGTGATTGTCCGGGTTTAAATGCTGTTATTAGAGGCGTTGCAAAACCTGCTCATGATCATGGTCTTAGTGTAATCGGAATACTTGACGGATTTGAAGGTTTAGTTGAAGGAAGAGCGAAAGAACTTTATAATAAGGATGTATCGGGAATATTAGCAAGAGGCGGAACTATACTTGGTTCTTCCAACAAAGGCGACCCTTTCCATTGGCCAGAAGTAGATCACAACGGCGAAATAAAAATTGTTGACCGTTCTAAAGCCGCAATAAAAAATTATATGGGATGGAATCTTGATTGTATTATTGCAATAGGCGGTGACGGAACAATGCATATTTCCAATAAGCTCGCACAGATGGGTATGAACATTGTCGGAGTACCGAAAACAATTGATAACGACATTGATGCAACCGATCAAACATTCGGTCATGATTCCGCTGTTTTTGTTGTAAGCGAAGCAATTGACAGACTTCATACAACAGCTTCATCACATCATAGAGTAATGGTTATTGAAGTTATGGGAAGATATGCCGGATGGATAGCTTTACACGGCGGACTTGCCGGCGGTGCCGACATCATATTGATTCCGGAAATTCCATTTAGTTGGGATGCAGTTTATGATAAAGTTGTTGAACGAAATATGATGGGTAAAAGATTCAGTATTGTTTGTGTTGCCGAAGGTTCAAAACCTTTAGGCGGTGAGATGGTTATTAAAAAAACCGATAAGAAAAGAACTGATCCAATACAACTTGGAGGAATCGGGAAATTGGTTGCCGATAAAATTGACGAGAATACAAAATTAGAAACCCGGTATACTGTTCTTGGACATTTGCAGCGAGGCGGAAGTCCAACCCCTTATGATAGAATATTATCAACAAAATTCGGTACATCTGCAATTGAATTAGCAATGAAGAAAAAATTCGGAAGAATGGTTGCTTTAAAAGGGATGGAGATTTCGAGCGTTAAAATTGAAGATGCAATTGCAAAGCAAAAATTAGTTAAAAAGAACGATCAAGCTGTACGTGCGGCAGCTGCGGTTGGTATGAGTTTCGGCACTAAAGACTTATAATTTTTCTTGCAAAGGAAATGAAATAATACTATTTTTTCAGTCTCGTTTTTCAAGTAAAGTGTTCTTTAGAATTTAGTGTTTAGGATTTAGTATTTAACCACGGGGTCGTAGTTTCCGTCTTCGTTGAAAATCAACTTCGACGGGACAAGCAGTTTGGTTACCCTTCTTGTTCTTTAGAATTTAGTGTTTAACCATGGGGTCGTAGTTCAGTTTGGTTAGAACGCCTGCCTGTCACGCAGGAGGTCGCGAG